>DCPV01000212.1:9222-17210 GCA_002323775.1 Firmicutes bacterium UBA1535
TAATACAGAAGTAACAAAAGGTCAATAAATATGTATAAAATCATGTAAATTATTATAATAAATAATTTGCATAAAATATTGAAATATTAATAAATATAACATTATACATAATGTGCTAAAATATATGTAGGTGTTGATAGTTAAAGTGTATTCATTTTACTGATATAATGCCAAACCTAAGCTATTTTTGAATTTGACATATTTTTATTTGGAACAAATTAAGAGAACTGTGCGTCTAATTTAACGTAAATAAAACAAGTTATATTGGAGGTATTAACATGAAAACAAAAATTTTAGGAGTTGTTCTGGCAGGAGCTTTGATACTGTCCGTACCTGCCCAAGCAGTGTATGCTAATGCTATGGACGAAAATAAAGTAGTTAGAGTAATCAGTAGTTTTTCAGAGCATTGGGCAAAGGAAGCAATACATAAGCTGACTGAAAAAAATGCGTTCCTTTTTGATGAAGAACTTGGTTATGATATTGCAATTAAAAAAAGTGAGTTTGCAAAGATTATCTGCGTTGCTTTAGATATAAATATTAATTACCTAGTACAGCCAGATATTAAAGATTATTTTGACGATATAGACCCTACTGCACCTTATGCTTCATATGTTATTAATTTAGTTACCGCAAACGTTTTTGAAGGTGGAGGAAGCTTTAAGCCAGATGATAATTTGAGCAGAGAAGAAATGATTAGCTATTTGATGAACGCATATAAATATAAAATGGGAGAAGATTATAAAATGATTAAGCTCGGAGAACCAAGTTTTGACGATGCAGATAAAATAACTCCTGAATATAGCGGTAAAGTCTCACAGGCTCAGCACTATAAGCTTGTTTTAGGCAATGAAAAAAATATGTTTGACCCTCAAAGAAACGCAAGCAGAGCAGAAGCTGCAACAGTTGTAGTTAGGCTTTCGGATCTTCTGGCTTCACAAAATATTCAAGTTGCTATTAAACCTGAGGCTACTGTCAAAGACAATTCAATTGAAATGAAAATTACTATAAAAAATGATTCAAAAAATGATATTTCTATAGAATGTACTTCAAGTCAAAGGTTTGATTTTCAGTTTTTAGATGCTGAAAAAAATATATTATGGACATGGTCTGCCAACAAAATGTTCATGCAAGCATTAGGCACAATTGAAATAAAGGCAGGGGAAACTGTTGAATTTAGCGATACTATTTCTGAAGATGAGTATGCAGAATTTAAAGATAAAATAGTATATTTCAGAGCTTATATAACAGGTTCGGCAAATTTTATTGACCAACAGGGATATGAAACAGAGCTTAGTAAGTAAAATTATAACATCTTAACAAAAAAAGCACTCAGTGAACGAGCTGCACCACTAATGTTAGACAAAATAGTTTAACATTTGGAGGTGCAGTTTTTTGTTAAATTCTCTAAAATTTTTATCAAATTAATCCATAAATTAACTTAATACATTGCAAAAAGAAAGCAAACTCTACGGAACGTTGATTGAAATCTACTTGAAATTCGTTTATATTAATATTGTGGAGGAAAAATAATGTATAATAATAAAATTGGTGATATTGTTCGTGAAATGCGTTTAGCAAAAAAAATGACACAAAAACAACTGGCAGAGCAAATGAATATAAGTGATAAAGCAATTTCAAAATGGGAATGTGGGCAAGGGAATCCTGATGTTTCGCTTGTTTTAAAGCTATCAAATATTCTTCAAATTGACCCTCAGGAGTTATTGTCAGGTTATGAGAAGCGGAGAATAAATTTTAAAAAGAAAGGAGAGAAATCAATGTGCAAACAATCAAAAAAAGAATTAAAAGAAAAGTATAAGAACAGGGTTGTTATAGGTGGTGTGTATTGCTTTAAATGCAATATCACAAATCAAACCTGGCTTAGAGCAACCACAGATATGAAAGGAATGAAAAATCGCTTTGTATTTTCAGTCTCTGCAAATTCATGTCCAGATGCCTATTTAATTGAGGCGTGGAAACAACACGGCGCAGCTTCGTTTTCTTTTGAGATACTTGAAGAAATAGAAAAGAAAGAAACTCAAACAGATAGTGAATTTTTAGAGGATGTAAATATACTTTTAGAACTTTGGAAAGAAAAAAATCAATAGTAAAATAAAAATATCTAAAAAGGAGGAATTAAATTGGAACAAAAAATTGATATCAGTCGTTTTCTTGACCCGGATGGTAAAATTATGCAATTATCCAGTAAAGGTAAATTTAAGCTTGCAATTCTTAGCTACTTAGCAGAAAAATTTAAAGAAAATCACAATTATACAGAAAAAGAGGTAAATGAAATTTGCAATGAATGGCATACTTTTAAAGATTATTTCGTGTTAAGACGAGAACTTATGGATAATGGATTGCTGTGTCGTGAGACAGATGGTTCTCGCTATTGGAGACCAAAAAAAGACTAAGAGGACAGCCATAAGCTTGTAGTTTGGCTGGCCTCCTTGAAAATTAATAAAACTCAAGTTAAAAAAATTAGTATATTTGTTGTGTAAATAGCTTACTAGGTTTTTCTTAAATTTGAATATTTTGTTTTTGTAAGAATTCAATTTCATTTACAAGAACAGAATACATATAACAGTTGTTTATATTTTATAGAAAATATATTGTTTTTTAATATGCAGTGAAGCCACCATCTACTGCAATGCATTGACCATTTATATAAGAGGAGTCATCGCTGGCTAAGAATAAAGCCACCTTTGCAATTTCACTTCCTTTTCCAATACGAGGATTTGCAGCTATTCCTGCTGTTGCACGAGCCATACCTGCTTGGTTGATATTTTTCATAAACTCTCCTGTGCTTATTTCAGTCTCAATACCGCCTGGGCATATAGCATTACATCTTATATTTTGCAAAGCATACATAAAGGCTGTATTTTTTGTCATTCCTACCACTGCATGCTTACTTGCTGTATAAGCCAATCCGGCTCTGCAACCGTATAAACCTCCTATAGAAGCAACGTTTATTATTATTCCGCCGCCAACTTGCTTAAAGTGGTTTACTGCTTTGCGCATTGAATAAAATATAGATTTGACATTTACATCGTAAACCTTATCAAACATTTCATCGCTTGTTTCATCAACACCACTCATATCATCCATAATACCTGCATTATTGACTAAAATATCAACTTTTCCAAATAATTTTATAGCCTCATCAATCATTCCCTCAGATTTTTCTTTGTCAGAAACATCAGCAGAATATGCAACAACTTTTCCTTCAAAATCTTTAGCTTCTTCAACTAGCTGGTTAAGCTTTTCAGCACGTCTTGCAACTGCGATTACATTTGCACCTTCCTCTGCAAAATAATATGCGATATCCCTTCCCATTCCAGAACTAGCGCCAGTAACAACAGCTGTTTTTCCTTTTAATCTCATGATTTCCTCCGTGAATAGAATTTTGTACGTTAAAGTTTGTGTTAATACAAAATTATATAAAAACCTATTTGACTGACTGTCAATATATATAATTTTATATTTCTCAAAGTATATCCAAAAATCATTACCTTGTAAATATTATTATCTCAAATAGCAAGAAAATTAACAAAATAATATTAAAAGACTTATGCAAAATGTTTTAGTTTTTTATCTTGTGGTATAATTAATAAAACAAAGCTAAAAATAATACTATTTTATAAGGTGAAATATAGATAATTTAAGCTAGGAGGAATACATGTTAGGTCACTATTTAATGTTTAACAGAAACTGTAAGAAAGCTATTGAAACATATGAAAAAGCGTTTAGTGCTAAGATAATTGAAATGCAAAAGTATGGTGATATGCCACCCAATCCGAATTTTCCAGTTCCGGAGGAGGATAAGGAGCTTGTTTTGCACGCTAAGCTAGTTATTGATGGAATGGAAATTATGTGTGCAGATGGCTCGTCAACAATTGAGGGCAGTAACAATATGTATATTTCAATTACAACTAAGGATTCCGAACTCATTAAAAGAGCTTGGGATGTTCTAAAACAGGAGGGTAAAATATATATGGAACTTCAACCTTCGTTTTTCGCAGTTCTTCATGGCTCTTTACAGGATAAGTACAATATAAACTGGATGTTTACAGTATTAAAATAGCATGAGGAGTATTTAACTGATTAAATATATAATAAATCCATGATTTAAGAAAAATTAATAAATTAAAAAAATTTAACTGAGAAATAATGATTACTTAAGAGAAAGTATAAAGTTATATCAAATTGAAAATATTCAAATTAGGAGATAAAACTTATGGATAGAAAGATTAAGAGACAAGTTACAGGGTTTAGAACAAAGGATGGAGCTGGTGTGAATTTAGTTAGAGTATTAGGGAATGGAACTATGGAAGATTATGATCCTATACTAATGCTTGATTCCTTTGATAGTATAAATCCTGATGAATACACGGCTGGATTTCCTATGCACCCACACCGTGGCATAGAAACAATTAGCTATGTATACAAAGGAAAGATGATTCACAAAGACAGCTTGGGAAATGAGGATGCTATTTCTGATGGAGAAGTGCAATGGATGACAGCTGGCTCTGGTATTTTACACGAAGAAAAGCTACCCAAATCAGAAAGAATGCTTGGAGTGCAATTATGGCTTAATTTGCCCGCACGTGACAAAATGTGTCCTCCTGCTTATCATAGCATTAAAAATGCTGATATAGAAGATATTAGCTTTGAGGGTGGAAAGCTCAGATTACTTGCAGGACAATATAAAGATAAAAATGGATACAAAAGTAAATATCTGCCCTTGGATTATTTTGATATCCACCTTGAGCCACGTGCTTCTATTGTTGTAGATACGGAGTCAGACCGTTCTGTTATGCTTTTTACATTAATAGGTGAGGTTTCTATTGACGGAGAAAATGTAAAAGAAAAAACAGCAGTAAAGCTGACTGCTGGAGACAAGGTTGAGATAAAATGTCTTGGAGAAAAGGCTCAGGTATTATTTATAAGCTCCAAGGCTTTAGGAGAACCTATAGCTTGGGGAGGACCTATTGTAATGAACACAAAAGCTGAGATACAGCAGGCTTTTTTAGACTTAGAACAAGGAACTTTCTTACAAAAAGATATGTCTTATGAAGATAAATAAAGTATTGGTTTTTAGAAAAAATTAGAAAAAACAAAGTAATATCAATATTGCAAGATAATTTGACATTGAAATTTAAAAAAAAAGAATGTCGCAAAACGACCTTGTATGAAAATAGTAAACAAAAATGCACCTTAATCTGGCTTTCAAAAGCCATCCATAGGTGCATTTTTTATTTTTTAGAATGTTTTTATTGTGTAATTTGTTATAGCAAATTAGTATTGAAACAGACACTTTATACTAAAAAATATCAATCTATTTTCTTAGTATCTTCTCCATAGCTTTTCCTTTAGCTAATTCATCAACTAATTTATCCAAATAGCGAATTTTCTGCATTAATTCATCCTCTATTTCTTCTACTCGATATCCACAGATAACTCCTTTAATTAGTGATACGTTTGGATTAATTTGAGGTGCTTGCTTAAAGAATGTCTCCATATCCACTTCATTATCTATCTGCTGCTCTAAAGAATAATCGTCATAACCAGTAAGCCAAAAAATGATTTCATCTACTTCGTGCTTTGTTCTTCCCTTTTTTTCTGCCTTTTGTATATAAAGTGGATAAATACTGGAGAAAGACATTTTAAAAATTTTTGTGTTCTGCATCTTAAAATCCTCCTTTGTTTAAATATATAATTTTATGTAATTTTATCATGCCATAAAGCTTTTTTCAAGATAATAAACATTTTAAAAGCTTATAATATTCGATATTTTTTTAAGGCAAAGATATTAGCAATATAAAAAATTATAAAAAAGATAAGCAAACTAAAAATATAAGGGAGTAAGGATTCAATTCCACTTCCGAAAACCAAAACTTCTTTTAGAGCTACACAGCTGTGATACATAGGCATAAGGTATGCAATCTTTGAAAGACCAAAGGGTAGTGTTTCAACTGGAATAATCCCTGAAAAGAAGATTTGCGGAATGATAACAATAGGGATAAATTGCATAACTTGAAACTCATTGTTTGCAAAAATAGAAACAAAAGTTCCTAATGATACAGCAACAAAGGCAAGCAAGAGCATAATGAGAATTGCTAAATATAAAGAGCCTGCAAATTCCATTTTAAGTACAAATTTAGTAAATAACACAATAAGGATACTTTGTATACTTGCAAAAAAACCAAATCCCAAGGTGTATCCTAATATCACAGAGTTTTTACTTATGGGTGTAAGCATTAAGCGTTCTAAAGTTCCATTAGTTCGCTCTCTGACACAAGAAATACCAGAGATTATAAACACAAATAGAAATGAAAGAAGCCCAATCAATGCGAAGCTTAAATTGTCAAACGGCGACGCATCTGAATTACCATATAAATAGGTAATTTGTTGTTGAATGGTATCTTGCCCATTAAGACCTTTTAGTGCAGTCATAATCTTTCCGGTTTTCACAGAATCCAACTCAAGCATAGTGATTTTTAGTTGATTGTCTTTTATTGTAATAACAGCATCTGCGTTCTTATCCTTTAAATATTGGGGTATATCAGATATCGCTGACTCTGACAGGGTCAAAACCTCCTGTTCCTTAAGTTTAGAAGAAATGATTTCCGGAACATCTACAAGTGTAACAGATGGTATATAATCACTTTTTCCAAGCAGAAAGTACATCAAGGTCAGCATAAACAAAGGTGCAAATAGTATTAATGCCAAAGAGCGTTTGTCGTGAAACATTTGTTTTATAATTCTAATGATTAAGCTTATCATATTTATTTCTCCTCTGCCATAAAAAACAATTCTTCCAAATTACCATTTGGAGTTTTGCTTATTAATTTTTCTACGAAATCATATTCAATCAAGCGTCCATGATAAATAAGAGCTGCTTTTTTACAGCGTGATGCTTCATCCATAACATGAGTGGATACGATAATTGTAACACCATTTCTATTGATTTGCTGGAAATTATCCCATATACTTTTTCTCAATACAGGATCAATACCAACCGTTGGTTCATCTAATAGCAACAGCTTAGGATTATGTAAAAGCGCAATTGCTAAAGATAGCCTTTTTTTCATTCCTCCAGAATATTGAGATACTAATTTATTCTTATCCTCCTCAAGCTGTACCAATGCCAACACCTCGTTAGCCCTATGATTCAGTGCTTTTCCACTTAGTCCGTACAGCCTTCCGAAAAACTTTAGGTTGTCAAACCCAGAAATATCCGTATATAAGGCATTTTCCTGTGGCATAAATCCAATGCTCTTGATTAAATCCCAATTTGGTACTTTGATAGAATCAATTAGGATATTACCTTTATCCGTTTTTAATGCACCTGTAATAAGACGAATCAGTGTAGTTTTTCCAGCCCCAGACGGACCAAGTAAACATATCATATCTCCGCTTTCCACAGTAAATGACACATCGGACAATACTATCTTATTTGAAAATTTTTTCATCAAATTTTTTAGCTCTACCTTCATGCTAAATCCTCCATACACGCTCAGAAATATTGTTTTTGTTCAATCGTATTTTGTAATTTTACCACTATGTTAAATCTTATTCAAGAGTAAAATGCGAATGAAATTTGATTAGAACAAGAAGTACAAAATAAATTTATTATAATTTAATTAATACACATAATAAATCATATGATAGTGAAATTTAATTAAATTTTCATAATATAGCAAAGTATTTGGCTCTATCACGATACAAATATTTTTTCAAAATTTCATCTGCTTTGAAATATTAGAATAATTTGTCTCCAAAAGTCAAAATAGAATACTCCAAAGCTGTAAAATAAGTTATTTTAAAAAATTAAAATAATATTGATTAATTTAATATTATAATATACACTACAATTATAAAAATAGGAATAATTAACAGGAGGGTCACTAATGGATAGAAAGGTAATTTTATATATTGCAATGAGCCTATATGGATATATTGCTGATAATAATGAGATCGGAAGAGCG
>DCPV01000162.1 GCA_002323775.1 Firmicutes bacterium UBA1535
TCCCAAACATAGAATACATCATTTTTATCATAAATATAAATATCTTCCATAGAATTATACTTAAATTGCGTACTAATATCAAAAATAAATTTCCCATTTTTATTCAAATGCTTAAATGCTCTTTTGAAGAATGCTGTCATATCGTTACTATCCAAATAATTTACTCCGTCACAGCAGGATACACAGGCATCAAAGCTTTGATTAATTTTAAACTTAGCCATATTTTGATTAAGTAATTTAACATTTTTATATCTTCTTAGCTTTTCATACGCTTTTACAAGCATTTCCTCTGATAAATCAAAGGCTGTTATGTCTAAATTACCCTGAGCTAAATTATATGTTATAGCACCTGTACCACATGCTGCTTCTAACAACTTTTTACTGTTTTGGGGAATGTTTTTAAGAATAAACTCTGTCCACTTATCGTAGTCAACATCAGTCATCAATTTATCGTATATAAACGAAAATTCTTTATAAAAGTTTTGCCTCATCATCAATTCTTTTACCCTTTCTTTTTTTAGCAGTCATTATTCCGCCAATTCTACCGCTTTCCTTAGCAGTCAGACCGCCCCAGCCTATTTCTTCAATCTTATCAATCAAGCCAATTTCCTTAGCTATCTCCATCTTCATGAAATCATTCTCTGTAAAAACTTTTTTCCTGTTATTGCTCATAATAATACCTCTCATAAATTTTAATTAGTTTTATTATTTGCAATAAAGCTAAAAATATAAGCATTATATCAAACTTTTTAATATCGACTTATTTATTATATAGTGTTACTTTTAAAAAAGCAATGTAAATTGTTAAAAAACAACTGTATAATCTTGTAAACTATTTAAAAAGAGCTTAGTTTTATACACTAAACTCTTTCTTGTTTATATTCAATTTTAATATCTATACCATCAATTCACAAACAGCATTTGAGAATGCAACTGGGTCTTCTATTGACAATCCCTCTATCAGCAATGCTTGAGTATACAAAATTTGTGCATAATTATTCAATTTCTCTTTATCTGTATCCATCATACTTACCAACTTGTTGAATATTGGGTGATTTGCATTAATTTCAAGCACCTTTTGAGCTTTAACCCCTTGGTCATTTGGCATTTGATTTAATACCTTTTCCATTTCTATGGATATTCCACCCTCTGTAGACAAGCATACCGGATGACTCTTTAATCTTGTAGATAATCTTACTTCCTTAACCTTATCTTTTAAAGAATCTCTCATCAGAGTAAACAATTCTTTATTGTCCTCTGACTTCTTGGCATTTTCCTTTTTTTCTTCCTCTGTTTCAAGCCCTAAATCACCCTCTGATATTGATTTGAACTCTTTTTCATTGTATTTCATAAGTATTTTGATAGCAAATTCATCTACATCATCTGTCAAGAACAACACCTCATAATCCTTATCTTTTAACAACTCTATTTGAGGAAGCTGTTCTATCTTGGCTATGCTCTCTCCGCTTGCATAATATATATACTTTTGCTCCTCTTTCATGCGAGATACATATTCTTCAAGACTTACAAGCTTATTTTGACTTGATGAATGGAACAAAACTAAATCCTGCAAAGCTTCCTTATTCATTCCAAAGTTATTGTAAAGTCCAAATTTAATTTGCAGTCCAAAATTCTTAAAGAATTTTTCATAATTTTCTCTATCATTTTTTAACATAGAAAGCAATTCAGATTTAATTTTCTTTTCCAAATTAGTGGAAATAATTTTTAACTGTCTGTCGTGCTGAAGCATTTCTCTTGATATATTAAGAGATAAATCCTGTGAGTCCACCAAGCCTCTGACAAAGCTAAAATAATCAGGAAGCAAATCAGAGCATTTCTCCATTATTAAGACACCATTTGAGTATAGCTGTAAGCCTTTTTCATATTCCTTTGTATAATAATTATATGGAGCTTTAGATGGTATGAAAAGCATCATATTATAAGTAGCATTACCTTCAACACTGCTGTGAATAACCTTTAGAGGCTTTTCATAATCATAGAACTTATCCATGTAGAAATTGTTGTAATCCTCATCTGTCAACTGGCTGCTGCTTTTTCTCCATATAGGAACCATGCTGTTTAGAGTCTCATTTTCTATGTACGTTTCGTATTCTTCTTCTTTGCCTTCTACTTTTCTGCTTCTCTCAACATCCATTTTAATAGGATAGCGTATATAGTCTGAATATTTTTTAATTATTGATTTTATCTTGTATTCTTCTAAATATTCGTCGTAATTTTCGTCCTCTGTATTGTCCTTTAAAAATAATGTTATTTCTGTTCCATTATCATCCTTTTCACATTCAGCTATTGTATAACCGTCAGCACCCTGTGATTCCCAGCAATATGCCTTATCGCTTCCAAAAGCCTTAGAAACAACCTTAACATTTTTAGCGACCATAAATGCAGAGTAAAATCCAACTCCAAACTGCCCAATTATTTCAATATCTTCTTTTTTCTCATTCTCACGTTTAAAATCTAATGACCCACTGCGAGCTATAGTTCCAAGATTATTTTCTAACTCATCCAGACTCATACCACAGCCTTTATCTCTGATAGTGAGCGTTCTATCATCCTTGTTAAGCTTTATATCTATAGCAAGTGAATTTCTATCAAGTCCTGTGCTGCCATTTTTCAATGCGTTGTAATATAGCTTGTCACTCGCATCGCTTGCATTTGATATAAGCTCTCTAAGAAAAATTTCATTGTGCGTGTAGATAGAATTAATCATTAAATCCAAAATTCTCTTAGATTCTGCTCTAAATTCTCTTTTTTCCATATAAACCTACCTTCT
>DCPV01000097.1 GCA_002323775.1 Firmicutes bacterium UBA1535
AAATTTTAGAAGATATATTTTCTATTAATTTTTTTCTTTCTTCTGCTTTAATTATAGATATTTCCGTTTCGCATTCTTTTATAAGATTACTAATATCATTATCCTTTTCATTTGTTAATTTTTCATATTTATTTAAAATATCAATAGCTTGTTCATATTCACTCTTTTCAAAACTACTTTTCGCTTCACTCATCAGTGATTCTTTATACTTTACTTTGCTTTCTTTAATTTTATTTATTGCATCATTATAATTTTCATCCTCACTGATTACGCCTTTCATTGATATAATAGTAAGTTCGTAATCTTTTTTATTATAAGAATTTAGCCCATCATTATAACTTATTCTAGATTTATCTAAATTTTCTATATAATTTTTTATTGGTTTTACATCTACAAAATTATTAAAGTCATTTAACTTAAATTTAGCATAATCTTTATTAATTATTTTTTGTATATAATCCTGTTTAATTACGTCTACACTTTTATCTAATATAAATTTAGCTTCTTCATTAAATTTAATATTATCTTTGTTTTTATTATATATCGCATAAGCTACAGTATATTCTTCTGCCTTAATCGCACGTTCAAATTTATTAATACTTGAATTAAAAATTAATAAAAACATTATTATAACAATTAAAATAACAACACCGATTGAACCAAATACAATCACATTTTTTAATGATTTTCTTTTTACTTCAGTAGTTACTGAACTGTTTCCTTCGTTAATATCCTCAATTGTTTCACCACAATTTAAACAGAACTTAGCTTTTTTATTTAATTTTTCACCGCATTTATGGCATACAATCTTCATTTTAAACCTCCAACATAATATAATTAATATGTATATAACAATAACATATTTGTAAAATATTGTCAATATTTGAAAGATGGTTTGTTATGAAATATTATAGGTTATCGCATTTAATTATATCGTTCGATTATTCTACGAATAACCAAACATCTCAGTCTATCTACTATATCCTTCGATGATTAGATTTTATATATATAATTTAGCAAATGTATGTCTAAAAGCGTGAATAGATACACCTCTTTTAGTGTTATAATACCATATAGCATCTGTTAATGTACTTCTAGCCATGTTACTACCAGTATCATTACAATCTAAACATTAATTTTAATGTTGAGTAAACTATTACATCTAATCCCATTAGCTAATAAAAAGCATTCTGCTACAAAATTTCTATATTCATTAAACGTAACTTTTCTTAAATCTGGCTTCTTTAATAATATTTTCAATTGTTCATCTGAATATGTTTCTTTAATCACTTCATCTTCTTTTAACATCGTAATTTTAAAACTATTACAATAATTATTATCAAAACAATAACTCAAAAAAGTTTTTAAATCTCTAGGTTTTATATTGATTGTAGTTGCTTTCTGCTCTTTATCAAGTAAGATTTCGATATAATCCTCAACCAAATCTAAATTTACATCTTTTATTTTAAGTTCATTTACGTCAATAAATTTAGAAAAATCAAAGAAATTCCTTTCTTTAAAATCTAATGTCATTTCACTTAATTTTTTAATTTTATTATTTCTTTGGTATATGTCGAAAGCATTTTTCACTGTTAAACTTTCATCTTTTTTTACTAATTTCATCGTACACGACCATCCTTATTTTTATTAAATAATCGTGTACGTTTATGTTTATTTTAGGATATAAAAAAACCAATATTTATAAGCTATAAATATTGGTTTTTCAATATATTATTTGGTACCGGTGGTGGGATTTGAACCCACATGGTTTCCCGCACGATTTTGAGTCGTGTACGTCTGCCGTTCCGTCACACCGGCATAAATTACTCACTTGCATATATTAACATAATGAGTTAAATGTGTCAAGATTTTTTTGTTATATTTAACTGTCAAATTATGGCAGTTTCATTTATAATCTTCGTGAAAATCTTTTACTTATAGATTTTCACGAAGATTTTTTTATTACTAATAATTTAAACTCCTAAAAATACTCTTGCCATCTCAAAATAAATTATCAATGAAAAAGCATCCACTATTGTTGTTATTAATGGACTTGCCATTATAGCTGGATCTAACTTTAAGCTTTTAGCTAGAATAGGAAGTAATCCGCCAACCACTTTTGCTAGAAGAACCGTTAAAAAAAGCGTTAGGCATACTGTAATTGATACTAATGCGCCAACTCCCTCCAAATAATAAATTCTCAAGAAGTTTATAAGCGCAAGAATTATACCTACAACAATACTGACTCTTAACTCTTTCCAAAATACCTTAAAAACATCTCGCATACTTATCTCACCTAATGCCATTCCTCTTATAATTAGCGTTGAGGATTGTGAGCCTGCGTTTCCGCCAGTATCCATAAGCATAGGAATAAATGCTGTCAATACTACAACTGATTGAAGAACATCTTCAAATCTCTTTATAATACCGCCTGTAAATGTTGCAGACAGCATTAATATAAGAAGCCACATAATTCTATGTTTTGCCAGTTTAAATACTCCGGTTTTTAAGTATTCTTCATCAGAAGGCTCCATCGCAGCCATCTTTTGGATATCCTCAGTATTTTCCTGGTCGATGATGTCTACTATATCATCGACTGTTATTATTCCAACTAATCTGTTTTCATTGTCAACAACTGGCATAGTTGATAAGTCATATTTTTTAAAAAGATGTGCAATGTTTTCTTGGTCATCTGTTGTTTTTACTGATATTACATCATCATGAAGTATATCATTTATTTTAGTTGTTTCATCACTTAGAATTAATTTTCTAATTGATACAACACCTTCAAGCCTTCTATTGCTATCTATTACATAGCTAGTGTAAATTGTCTCCTTATCTACACCAGACTTTTTAATATGCTTTATTGCCTCATTTACTGTCATTTCCTTTTTAAGGTCTACATATTCTACTGTCATTATGCTTCCAGCTGAATGTTCAGGGTAGTTCAAAAGCTGGTTAATTTGTGTTCTAAGACTTTCATTAGTATTTTTTAAAACTCTTTTTACAATACTAGCAGGCATTTCTTCAATAAAATCTACTGCATCATCTAAAAATAATTCATCTATTATAATCTTTATTTCCTTATCTGTTATAGATTCTACAAGGTGCTGCTGTAGCTCTGCTGGGATATACGCAAAGACACCTGCTGCAATATCCTTCGGTAAAATTCTAAAAATCATTACAAGTTGGGTTTTTTCAACTTCCTCCAATACATTTGCAATGTCCACGATATTCATTTCAAGAAGCTCGTTCCTGATATCCTGAATTTTGTTCTCACTAATTAAATCTGTTATTTTCTTTTCCATTTTCAGTACCTCCTCATTTAAACTTATGATATCCAATATAAAATCCTTATATTTAAAAATTTTATTTAAAGCATAAAAAAATCAAACACAAATCATAGCTTTAAAAATAAAGCCATTTGGTTTATTGATTATTATTTAACTTTGTCTAATTTTTGAACACATAAAAGATTTTATTTGGAAATTTCTATTAGAGTTGTACTGTAATGATAACAGTTACGACTCTAATTATTTTCTTACTATTGGGTATAGGACTCGAGTCCATAACCGTCACCATCCTTTCGTTTTTTATAAATGATAATTATTTTGATTAAAAACCCACCTTTTGAGGTGGATATTCTAATCTTATCATTAAGACTATATTTAGTCTACACTATTTTTAACAACATGTAAAGATTTTATTTTGATAATATTTAAAATAGTTCCAATAAACTCTCTATATTATCTATTGTATAATCATATCCCTTAACATCCTTACCAAAACCATATTTTGCATACACAAATGGAATTCCTGCTTCTTTTGCCGAATTACAGTCTCCTTGCGTGTCTCCTACGTATATAGGCGATTTTAAATTGTTTCTTTTTATTATTAGCTTATTATTTTCTGCTTTATTTAAACCCGTACGTCCAGGACATTCTGTGTCTGTAAAATATTTTTCCAGCTTATGGGAAGCAAAAAAGCTCTCAATATATCCATCATTGCAATTGCTTACTATAAAAAGCTTATATTTTTTAGATAGTTTTTCTAATACCAATTCTAAATTATCATAAAGCTTTGCTCCATTTTTAGATAAATATTCATTTTCTTTATGACAACAAGAAGTAATAAGTTTAAGTACAAGCTCATCTTCTAAATCTGGAAATAATTTCTTTCCAATATCAACAAGAAGCGTGCCCATACAAGAAGTCATATCATCTACTGTAATTTCTTTTCTTCCTATATTAAAATCCTTTAAAACTTCATTCCACGCTATGCAAACCTCTTTACTGCTATCCCACAGCG
>DCPV01000052.1 GCA_002323775.1 Firmicutes bacterium UBA1535
ACTAATGCCTAAGCTTCTCATGACTGCAACTTCCTTCTTACGATTTCTTGTAAATAGATAGCTGACTAAATAACCTATCACAAATGAAAATATTATTACTAGAGGATAAATTGCCTTAAGAAATTGAATATTTCTTCGTATTTGAAGTACCGAATTAATAAATGCGTCATCATATACTGTCAAGGCATATAGCATTGTTCCTACAAATAATCTTGAACCAGCAGAAACATAATAAGTCGTTGCTTTTTCTTTAAACTCGTTTAGTTTATAATTATCATTTATAGTAGCTCGCAAAATGTCTGTATATTTAGTGCTATTAAGATTACTTTTAGCACCCAATTCAGCAGCTTTATCCCAGCTACAAAAAATTTCGTTAATCTTTCCGCCTTTTATAACTCCTGCTATTGAAAACTTTGAATCTACTGGTTGTACTACTGGATAACCTTCTTCATTTTCATCAGTATGAGCGCTTATTTCTGTTATCAAATCAAGAGAAATTATATCACCAATTTTTTTACCGGTTCTGTTAAGTAACTCCTCACTCACTAAACATAAATTTGATGTACTTTTAAAAATATCATAATCATAACCTTCTTGGAATTCGATTTCAAGATTTGGTATATTCATTTTTCTTAAATCTTCTTCATACTTTATATTGGTAACTCCAATTAGTTTAAATGATTCAATTTTTAAATCACTATCTCTAATATCTAAAATAGATAGTTCACGTCTAAGGCACACATCTTTTAAATATTTGGAAAGTTCTTCTTTTTCAGAAATAAAAGTCTCCACATAAAATCCGTCTGGAAGTGCGAGATTTGTTCTATTATTACCTTTATAATCAGACACTTCAACATAAATAGGTATATCCTTGTATAACAAATCTAATTTAGTTTCTTGCTCCTTAATTGAATTGCTAAAATAGCAAAACAACAATATAAATGCTAAAATAATGCACATCATACTAAAACATTTCATAAAGCTTCGATATATATGCTTTAAAGCATATGATAGAGAAAACATATTCATCACTCCTTACTTTTTACCAATTCCATAGGGTTTTTTCTAAGCATAACATATATAAACACGGAGCTTATACATATAATAATTATAAATTGCAAAGATTCTATTATAAAGGTCAAACCATTAAATTTTAATGATATTAAACTATTTTTATTTTCTTTATCACTATTATCTTTCTCATTTAAAACATTATAACTTGAATCTGAATTTGCACTAAAAGTTCTATTGAAAGAGTTGTCCATTATCTGATTTACTGCCATATCATATGAAAACTTTGTGACACTATCTTCTAAAGCACTGCTTATAATTCCGCCAAATATAGTTGAAGGAATTGTCAACAACATACAACTTATAAGTAAATGTGCAAATGTTCTTTTAACTCCAACTCCAAGGGAAACCATAATTCCTGCTATTTTCTTTTCTTTTACAATGTAGAGTAAAATAAAGAGAATAAGTACCAGTAACCAAACTGCAAAGCATACAGATAAAATAATTATAGAATTTTGAGTTAATATTTCTATTACAGACTTCACAGATGAATAACCCTGATCATAGTATAGAAAATATTTATTTATTCCCCTTTGATTCATATCATCTTTAAATTCCTCTAACTTATCATTAGGAATTATTATTGAATAAAGCATTGTTGGAAATTGACTAAACATTTCTGTTTTTTTATCAACTGGTACAATTGTATCATCTTGCTCAACTGTACTAAGATCCACAGACTTTGATGGAACAAAAATAGTATTAGGTGATAGCATAAACTCTGATACTTCCCAATTTGGTGCTTGGTAAACACCTACAATTTTAAATGATTGTTCTTTAAAATTTGGTGTAGAATATGGGTCAGCATTTAAAAACCAAATAGGTTCTCTTTCGATACCAAATCTTGGAGAATATTCATATTTTGCATTTGTGAGAGATAATTTGATTTCATCTCCTACTTTTAAATTATTCAATTCTGCAAATTTCCAACTAACAACACACACATTTTGACCCCGCTTATATTCTTCAGGTGTTATTTCTCTCCCATTTACTATATGAGCTTTTTTCTGGTTAAAATGAAGTACAGCATTTATATTATCTGTTGCTATAACATTTGAAGATTGATTAAAAAATTGGCAATTTTCAATTAATTGTTTATATTTAGCTCCTTCAACCGAATTTAAAAATACGTCTACATCGTCTTTTAACTCAACGTACGAATTAAAATAACCATCACTCTCTTGATCAGGCATATAATTTAAATCATTATCAAGTGGAAGGCTGTTAAAACTGTATTCTCTAAAATAATTAAGTGTATCTATATACTTTCCGTAAATAGTAACACCTTCTTCATTTATCATTTTTAGATTTTTTATATGTCCTGCAACCAAATATCTCTTTCCAAACTCAAATACTCCTCTTTTCTTCATCTCAGATGCAGTTATATTAGTTTCTATAGTATCTGGAACTTCATACGAGGGATGAATGGCTAGTGCTTTTTTAATTTTCCAAATAACCACTATAATATCCTCATGAATTTCAGGATTATACCATGATGCTGTTTTATCAAATCTTATAGTTCGATAACTGCTATATTCTGCTTCAAAAACAGCCATATTATGAGTTAAACTCCAATCAGTCAAATTTCTACGTTGTACATATGGTCCAAATAATACTGGTAACAAATCCTTTGAAAACCCTAAATAAGACTTACGTAAATCAACATCGCCTATTTTAGTTTCTGATGCTTGTCCTAATATTTTATAATATGATTTATTCATTGATTCAATTGTATCAATCAATTCTTCTCTACTTAAATCATATATTTCTTTATTATGATTCAAAGAATCGTCTTTTATTATATCAAAATTAGGAATAGCTATGGTTGTAAAAGATTCTTGCACATTTTTATTTACCTCCCTCGCATTTATAAAAAGACTTGCGCCAAGGCTTAACAATGCTCCCGTCACTGTTAGTAACAAGAAAAAAAGAAACGTTTTTAGTGGTGTTCTAAATAATTTCTTCAAACAAGTTTTTAAATTCATGATTTCCTCCTTTGTTTATTTTTTCCAATTGTTCAATCACATTTCTGCAAATTATGATAAACAATAAAATAGCTAGCTTTTACACTAACATCGTTAAATAATAAGCATATCAATTGACACTAATTATACACTATTATTTTCCTTTTGTCATCAAAAAGACATGAAAAGACAAAAAAAGACATGAAAGACAAAAAAATACAGAATAAAACAATTTTATGTTTTTTACATTGTTTTATTCTGTATTTTTATTATTAAATTATTATTGTTTCTTTTGTATATATGGTAATCCATCAACTGGTACTCCATTTATTCTTACTTCAAAATGTAAGTGCGGTCCAGTAGACATACCTGTGCTACCACTTTTAGATATCACTTGTCCTCTTGTTACTTCTTGTCCAACCTTTACTAACAGCTTGCTATTATGTGCATATAAGGTAGCAATTTTACCACCATGATCTATTACTATGTAATTTCCAAATTGACTATGCCATCCAGATATAATTACCTTTCCGTCATTAGCTGCATAAACCTCTGTACCGGTTGGGCAACGTATATCTGTTCCTCTATGGTCAGAAACATATCCATATATCGGATGTGGTCTTTTTCCAAAGTAAGATGTTATCGTTGTAAATTCTAAAGGAAGTGGATATTTCATCTCTCCGCCTACATACTTTTCTTCACTCAATAACTTATCAAGTGTTTTCTCAAGCTCTTTACTTGCTTTTAACAATTCTTCATTGACCTTCATTCGCTCTTTTATATCTTTTTCTAATCCATCCATATAAACTTCTCTTTCGTTCTGAAGAGCAAGTACCTTGTTTTTCGTAGATAAAAGTTCTGATTTTTTAGCTTCCAATGTTTTTTTATTGTCTTCCTGCATTGCCTTTAAATCTTCTAAGCTTGATTTTTGCGTTCTTATTTCACCGATCAAATCGACATCATCTTTTACTATAAGCTGAATTATATCCATACGTGTAAGAGCATCTATTAAGTTGTCAGAATTTAGTATTATTTCTAAATAGCCGACTTCCCCTCTTTTATAGGAAGCTCTCAATCTCTGTTCAAGAAGTGAATTATTATCATCTATACTTTGCTTTAAATCCTCTATCGCATTTTCAGTAGAAGTAATTTTAGAATTCAATTCTTCGATGTTAAGCTCTATACCGGTTAGCTGTAAATTCAAATCCTCTGCTTGTAAATCTAATCTTTTAATTTCCTTTATAGTAGAATCCTTTTCATTCTTAAGCTCTTTTAGTTCAGCAGCATTTTTTGCTCTTTTAGCATCGTTATCTTTAATTTGTTTCTGCAAGTCAGAAACTTTACTATTTGCGTTTATATTTGCCGGTACAAATATTGCCAAAATTAAAACAAATAAAATTACTAAATTTTTAAACCTTTTCAAAACAATTTTCCTCCTTAAGCATTCAAGAATTTTTTCAAGGAAATAAGACTTCCAAGAGTTCCTATTCCTACACCAATTGTTACAAAGATAATAGATATATCCTTCAAGATTATGTTAAGTCTCATCATATATCCCGAAAATCCAGATAATATTGAGAAATATCCTGTAATGTAATTTGTTAAATAATTATAGCTAAAGGCTATTATTGAAATTGCTATAACTGAGCCGATTATACCAAGCACTATGCCCTCTATTATAAATGGACCTCTGACATATCCATTGCTTGCACCTATATACTGCATTAACTCTATTTCTTTTCGTCTAAAGACTACAGTCATTTTTACAGTGTTTGATATTATAAAAATACTTATCAGTATTAATATACTTATTATAAAAACTCCAACCTTTTTAAGTGTATCGGATATAGACATCAAGCTTTTTGCAGCATCAGCATGATATCTTACACTTTCTACAAATCCGCTTTTATTTATCTCTTGAATTACATAATCTGAATATTTTACATCCTTTACTTGCACTATGTAAGAATTCGGAAGGGGATTTCTTCTAAGGTCTTCCAAAAGATAAGCATTGTCTTTCCATTGCATTTTTTGCTCGTCTAAAGCCTCATCCTTAGACTTATATACTACAGCAAGTACACCTTTAATCTTGCTTATATCCTTTCCTAACTGTGTTATTTCTCCATCTGTTGCTTCATCAATTATAAATACAGCTATTTCATCAAATTCTTCCTGAGCCTTTAATGCCGCATTGTTTATATTTAGTATGAGAAGCATTATGTATCCTAAAATTACCAATACTGCTGTGACTGAACCAATCGAAGCCATACTCATCATCTTATTTCTAAATACGCTTTGAAACGCTTGCTTAAATATATATTTAGTCTTTTTAGAACTCACTTTGATAACCTCCCGACTTTATGTCTCTTATAATAGAGCCTTTTTTAATCTCTACAACTCTTTTTTGCATTCTGTTTACTATTTCTCTGTCGTGAGTTGCCATAATCAGGGTTGTACCACGTCTGTTTATTTCTGTAAATATTTTCATAATTTCCAATGATGTGTCATGGTCAAGATTTCCAGTAGGCTCATCTGCAATTATTATTTCTGGTCTGTTTATAACTGCCCTTGCAATAGCTACACGCTGTTTTTCTCCACCTGAAAGCTCATCTGGATATGACCTTGACTTATCTGCAAGTCCGACCATGCTAAGTACAGTAGGGATTTCTCTCCTTATAGTCTTAGTGCTTGTACCTATTATTTCCATAGCAAAAGCCACGTTTTCATAAACAGTCATCTTAGGCAACAGCCTAAAATCTTGAAATACAAAGCCTATATTTCTTCGGTATACAGGAATACTCCTTCTTCTAATTTTTGTTATATCATTACCCTTATATAATATTCTGCCTGATGTTGGTTCTTCCTCTTTTAATAAAAGCTTTACGAGTGTACTTTTACCAGCTCCACTCCTACCAACAAGAAAAACAAATTCTCCTTGATTAATTTTTAAATTTATATCATTAACAGCTAAAAATTCTTTTTTAAATATTTTACTTACACCAATAAATTCAAACACTACCCTATACGTTCCTTTCTTCTGTTTTCAATACTCTCAATGTCATATTTACAATAATTATAATAACTCTACAAATAATTTTTTACTCTAATTTACATTTTACACGATTTTAAATAATATTTCTACCTTATTTTACTTTATTTTCGCAAAAAATAAAACCCTTTTTTTTAAAATTATTGAAATTCATACAGATTTTTTTAAAAGAAGAAAAGAAAAGGGATATTCCAACTGTTCGTATTAATCGATGAACAATTGAAATATCCCCATTTATTAATAGTTTATTATATAATACTCTGCACTATTAAATTCTTTAATAAATTAAAATTATTTTTTATATTCTTTATCCAAAATTACTCTTTTAGGTAATTCTTTTAAATTTGTTTTTACAACAGTATATGGATATGTTAGCACCTGTGCTTGGATATCACCTTGCTTAGGATCTGTAAATTTAGCAATCACTCTAAGTGTTTCTTCACCATCTGATTTATCAAGCAGAATTTTTTTAATTTCTACTCCATATCCAGTAGAGCTCATCTCACCTCTTGTTACCACAACATATATTTCGCCATTGATTTTGCAAACCAAGGCTTTTTCTTTCATCCTATAATTTGGCAGAATTTCAGTTATTTGTATAGGTATATTTTTTTCTTCGA
>DCPV01000011.1:0-139 GCA_002323775.1 Firmicutes bacterium UBA1535
TGTTCCATCTTCATATACATAATTAACTGTTAAGTTATGTTTACCTATTGTATACACTACTGTTACCACAACATCTTCTGTTCCCATCGTTCCACTTACTACTAATCTATCAGCCGTGTATCCTTCTATTACCGGAGAG
>DCPV01000011.1:449-5348 GCA_002323775.1 Firmicutes bacterium UBA1535
CCCATCGTTCCACTTACTACTGATTTATCAGCCGTGTATCCTTCTATTACTGGAGAGTTTACACTGTATTCTCCATTGTAGTTTAATGTCTCTGTATGGCTTGTAGCTGCTGTTGTTCCATCTTCATATACATAATTAACTGTTAAGTTATGCGTATCTATTGTATATACAAATTCTAATACCTTTCCATATGCGTCAACTTTAATATTTTTTGTTTGTGCATCTGCTGTATATCCTGTTATAACTTCAGCTGTTTCTTCATATGTTTCATTAAATGTCTTACCTTCTCTTACAACCGGTGCCAGTAAGTTGTCCCCATTTTCATTAACATATTTTACTGTATAGCTTAAATCTGTGTTTGGCTCGAAATGTGCAGTGTATGTTGCTGATACATATACTCCATCTTCCTTATTTGGTCTGAAGCTTACATTATCGCTTACTTTGTTTCCATTTTCATCTGTCCATTTCACAAATGTATAACCTGTATTTGCTGTTGCAGTCGAGCCTTTTGGATCGCCAATCTCCGGATTGACACTTTCATTTTCTACGCTTACTGAGCCACCCTCGTTTGCTTCATAATTGATTGTTATATGGTTTAACTCTGTATAGTAGAAGTTAATTACATTTTCAGTTAAAAGTAATGTTAAGCCTTTACTTTGAGCGTCTGCTGTGTATCCCGCTATTATTTCTGCCGTTTCTGTTACAATATCTTTATATTTTCTTGTTGTTACTTCTTTTGAATCCATTAACGGGCTATTATCTTTTGCATTTAAGTAATTAACTGTGTAGCTTACTTCAATTGGCTCAAAATGTGCTGTATATGTTGCTGATACATATGCTCCGTCTTCCTTATTTGGTTTGAAGCTTACATTATCGCTTACTTTGTTTCCATCTTCATCTGTCCATTTTACAAATTTGTAACCTTCAACTGCTGTTGCAGTTGAGCCTTCTGGTTCACCTATTTCTGGATTGATGCTTTCACTTTCTACGCTTACTGAGCCACCCTCAGTTGCTTCATAATTGATTGTTACCTTTCCTTTTTCAAGCCACTGAGCATACAACGTTACATTGTTAGCTGGCATTTTGAATGTAGCGTCAACTGCATAAAGCGTTCCAGAGCCATCTGCTTCTGTGTTCCAACCATTAAATGTGTATCCTTGTCTTACAAGATTATTTTGTCCTTTAACAGTTACATCTTGGTTGTAAATATATTTAGTACTATCTGTTGGTACCTGTCCTGTTACATCAGTACTATTTTTATCATATGTAACTGTATATTTACCTTCTTTGTATCCAAAATACACAGTATGGTTTTGTTTACTAGCGTTGATAATAACATTTGTCGGATTTGCATTTCCTCCATTGCTAACTGATTCTGATGAAAACACATAGCCTTGAAGCAAATTATTAAATACATCTGTTTCTACTGTGTAATTTCCAAATGGTAAAACTGCATTTCCATCTTTGAGATAGTTTACTTCGCCAAGTTTTTTTGCTAAATCTACTCTATCTCCTATAGTTCCATTGTCATTTAAAGGATTACCATTATCATCTACAGCATAAGCGACTATTTTAATCGAGCCGCTATTGCCAACAGTAACTTGTGGAACATCAAAATCTTTAGTAGTTGGTCTGCCATTAACATTTTCATATTCCATAAAGGTTCTTTGGTTAGTAGGGTATTGAGTTCCCGCCAATGCCTGACTCTTAATATCTACGTAGTAAGTCATCGTAGCAGGCGTACCTCCTATTACATCTCCAACTTCCCATCTTATAGTATATGGATGTGTATTTCCTATACTTATAATTTCACCTTGAGATATTACAATATCTGCAGTGTTAGCTTCTGCTGTTCCAGCTAAAGCCCATGTGAAATCACCATTTTTGTCTAAATTCGCTAAGTCAAACATATCTCCCATAGGGTCAGTAACAATTGCATCTTTTGCCGCATATGAGATTTTTCCTGCTATTTTTGTAAATGCAGTGTCTAATACTGATGTGTTATTTGTAACAGAATAGTAATATTCTGCTACGCCCGAAGAAGATTTTTTCAATACATCTTCTCCATTTGCTCCCGCATTTAAGGCTATTGAATAAATGTCAATTCCACTATCTTTTGCCAACTTAGCTTGGTAAATTGTAGCTACACCATTATTAGGTGGATAGTAAGTAGTGTACTTTGTTTTATTATAAGTATATGTTACTTCAGCTTTGCTACTTTTGCCAGAAATATCATACGCATTTCCACTTCCTACTTTATAACTATCAAAAGTTAATGTTATATCTGAAAAATCCCACTTCGCATCCTTATCTTGCTTACCTGTTGCGCTTATTACTTTAGCCCCGCTTACACTTATAACTTTCTTACTATAAGTTGGCTCTCCATCTCCAAAAAGAACAATATTTTTAGCTGTTCCTACTGGTGATTGGCTAAGTAGTTCTTGTGCTTTTTCAATACCAGCTTGTATATAAGTTCCACCAGTATAGCGCTCATACCACGAGTCCCAATCAACTTCAATTAAATCAATAGCATTTAAAAGTTCATTTTTAGAGGAAAATCCTTTAAATTCAGTTGTTACTTTTGTAGCTGTATCATTAAAAGTAACTAATGCAATTCTAGTATTTGTATCTCCTGCTGTAAGCAACTTATTTACAAATGCTTTTGCTGCGTTTTTAGTATTTGTAATTTTATCTCCACCCATACTTCCTGAGCGGTCAATTACTAAAACAACATCTGATTTTCTTTCAATATTTCTTCCTTCGACTTTTAAATCAATCTTCCATCTACCTTCGTTAGTTTTTTGCTCAGATTTAGTCAGTTTAACTGCTCCTGGGTTATCCCATTGTATCTCTCCATCTTCTGCAAAAACAAAGTTTCCAGTTAGATTAAAAAAACTTGAAAGTATCATTAAAAGTGCTATTGAGAAACTCACTGCCCTTTTAAACATTTTTGTTTTTTTCATTTTTTTCTCCTTTCTTTGATATTTGTATTTTTTATTTCTTTGGATCGAATTTTTAATTATCATTCGCCCATACCACTTTATTGCATTGATATTATCAACGCCACTGTAGTGTTTTACTTCGTTTATTTATTTAGAACAGCTTGTCCAATCTTAATGCGGATAGCTGTGTTCTAACGAGTTTAGAATAAAAATAGTTCGACTACAAAATAAGTTTAATCATTTTGCAGCCGAACTATCATTGCCTTCGCTTTAGACTTCTAGCTTTGCGCCACTGCCTTTCGACAGATTTGCCAATTTATAATTTTATATATTAGTAATTATTATATACCATTTATTCTTATTTTCAAACAATTTTTATATTAATTTTTAGTTCCTACACTGCTTCTTGCTTTTTCTTCATTAAATCTACAAACAGCTTTGCAAGATTAGGATCAAATTGCTTTCCGGACTGCTCTTTTATTTCTTTTAGGGCTTCTGCCTGTGCCATACGAGATTTGTATGGTCTATCATTTACCATAACATCATACGCATCAGCTATGGCAAATATCCTTGCAGTCAGTGGAATTTCTTCCTCCTTATAAAAGCCCGGATATCCATTACCATCCCATCTTTCATGGTGACTCAGAATTAATTCCTCTACTGTAGCAGAACTTCTGATTTCTCTGGCTATGTAGTATCCTATTTCGCTGTGTCGTTTTGTATTTTTCCACTCCTCTTGGCTTAGAGAGCCTGTCTTTTGGAGTATATCCTCTGATATGCCTACCTTTCCAATATCATGGTATTCACAAAGAAGCATTAAATCATTTATTTGAGTTTCATTAAGACTTAGCTTCTCTGCCATCATCATAGTAAGTGTCTTTAATCTCTCGTAGTGAGAGCTTGTTTCATATGTAATTTTTTGAAGTTTGGTTTTTAAGAAATTTATGATAGATAGCTTTGCTTCCTTACTTTCTTTAAGCTTTTTGAAATACATTCTATCCTCTGCTTTTTTTAGTACTGCTTCAATATCTTCATTTTCTACTACCTTTGTAGCTAAACCAAAACTTATGCTTATTTTTATATAGTCTAAAGGATTTAATTCGCACTTTTTCTTTATTCTTTCAATTATTTTCAGCGCTATTTCCTCTGATGTATTTGGCAAGAGAGCTATAAATTCGTCTCCACTCACTCTGCTCACGATGTCATCCTCTCTAAAAGAAGCCTTCATGATTTCTGCAACTCTTTTAAGTGTCTTGTCACCCATTCCATGTCCAAAGGCGTCGTTTATAAGTTTTAAACCGTTCAAGTCTCCGACTATAAAGCTTATTGGAAGTTTATTGCTTATATCAATCCTTGAGAGTTCTTCCTCGAAAAAATTTCTATTATATAAACCTGTCAGCTTATCCTTGTAATATAAATCTATCTTGTCCTTATAGCTAACTTCTGTACTCGTATTCATATATGTTTCTATCGCATTTTTTTCAAAATTAAACTTTATATTTTCTATGTCAATGAAGTGTATAAACATCGTATCATCATTAGCACTTTCATCTTGGCATATTTGTATCAAATACCATCTTTTTAAGCTTTCAATATATTTTTCTACTTTAAAGCTACTGTTTGGTCTTAAACTTATGTATATCTCCTTGTAAAGAGGTATATCCGCATTATCTACAACAATATCTGAAAATCTCTTTCCTAAAAGCGATTCAGGATTCATTTTTGTTATTTTGCAGAATGAGTTACTTAAATAGCATAGAACGTAGTCTATGAACTTTCCTTCTTTATTATATATCGTCTTAAATTTTAAATAAAAGTCATTAGTAGAATATTCCATTTTTTACGCTCCTTTGCTTAGGCTTGTTGAATTTGTTTATCTTAATTACATTATATATTTTTATAATTACATAGCAATTATTTTACAATTACATTTTGATTTTTTTACAATTACATTTCA
>DCPV01000011.1:5428-14079 GCA_002323775.1 Firmicutes bacterium UBA1535
AGTCCTCAATTGCATTTTCGCTATTTAAGAACTATTTAGTGTGTTGTCCTACCATTGGTCCATTTTTTTTATCAGCTATAAGACTGTATATAAATTTTACATCTTTCCCGCTAAGAGCTTTACTGTCATTTATTTTATCATAAATCCTTTTTCTAACTACATCGATACCGCCATTATCAACATTATGTAGCATAATCATTATATTGCTTTGATTCCAAAAGGTAAATACGTCTCCTCTCCTGAGGCTCGATTTAAGAATTTCAGATATCTCTTTTGATTTTTTGTTATTGTTATTCATTATATCCATTATGCAAAGATAATCATTTTGATTATATCTTAATGCTTTTCTTTTTTGCACATTCAGCAGGAATTTGAATGAGTCAATATTGCATTGTACAGGCCCTTGTGCAGTTTCAGTGTCCAGTATGTCATTAATGCTATTAAAATCAACATTGTTATTTTCTGAAGAAAAGCTCTGTATTTTATTTAACATTTCTTTAAAAGATGAAGATGGTTCAGCATTCAACTCTTTTTTTAGCATTTTAAGAGAATACTCATAGTGATTTAGGGCATTCTTCTGTTGTCCTTGGTGTAGCATTGCTTCCATTAAATATATATTTATGCTCTCCTCATAAGGCTCTATAAGCAATGCTTGTTCACACAATGCTATGATATTTTCTGTTTTATCTCTTTCATTTAATAGGCTAACAAGTCTTTTAATTGTACGCAGATACAGTCTTTGATAGTAGTTTCTCGTGGAAACAAGCCAGACCTCATATGCCATATCCGAGAGATAGAGACCTTTATAGAGATTTATAGCTTTGTAATAAAAATCAATTGCTGCTTCCGGCTCATATTCAATGCTTTTATCACCTTGATTTATAAGCGTTTCAAACTCATCAACATCAATTTCAACATCTTCTCCTAAATCAAGGCAATAATATCCATTTGTAAAATTAATTGCCAAACATTTAGATTCATCAATATCATCAGGTAAAAAAGACCTTATATTTTTTCTTAGTCTGAATATTTGTGTTCTGAGCATATTTTTTGGATCATCAGATTCGCTCTCAGAAAAAAGATTGTCCATAATCATTTCAGGCAAAAGCTTTTTATTCCTAAACGTAATAAAATATTCAAACAATTTATTCAGTTTATATGAGCGACCTGATTGGCTAAGTATTGATTGTCCGTCTAGCTTTATGTCAAATCCACCTAGCGTGCTTATGCTTAACATCATATGAGCCTCCATAAAAAATCCACTTAATATTACTATTATATATTCATTATTAATTTTTATCAACAATTTTTTACGTAGTTTTTATAAAAATTCGATAAAAAATTGTCAAATCAATGCTTTACATCTCATAAAAACAAAAAAACGCTTCTCTTTTTGCTTATTATCTTCTTTGATAAAAGACAAGAGAAACGTTCCATTATTTTTAATCAATTTTAATACTCATATACCTTTTTAAATCCGTCAGCTTTTTTCTTCATTTCTACAGTTTTTTTGCTTTGTATCTGTATATCGTAAGTTGAATCTATAACTACCCATTCTTTTTTGTCTTTATCATATACTTCGTTCCAAGCATGATAGCCTTCTGCATAGTCCGGTGCATATCCCTTAATCAGCTTAGCAGGTATGCCCTGAGCTCTTAACATTGAAGCGTATAGTGACGAAAAGTCGTAGCATATACCGGTTTTATCTTTGAGTGTCGTATCGGGTGTTGGCAAGTATGTTGTAGGTAGCTTTGCTAGCTTATCAAAATCATATTTATTCTCTTTTAACATGAAATTCCACAAAACTTTTGCTTTTTCCTCTAGGCTTTTTATATCCTTAGTTAATTCAGCAGCCTTCTCAACTGTTTTTGGATTGAATTCCCAATTTATATTTTGAGTTGAGCCAAGATAAACAATATTTTGATCATCTAGCTTTAAGTCAATTTTAAGACTTTCAACAAGCTTGTATGAATTACCTGTTGTGTTTTCGTATAGGTTTACCTTATAAGCACCATTGCCCATTTGAAGTGGATAATATTCTTTTTTTCCTTCTCCATTCAAATTATATGTATAAGTTTGTTTATCGAAAGTAATTTGTACTTTTAATTTAGATTTTGATTTATACGCAATTCCAACTGTACCCTTGTCCAATTTTTCTTTATCAAAGATACTGTCCGCATACACTGTACTTGCACTTAATACAATTATTGCAAATATTACTAAAAAGCTTAATATACTCTTTTTCATCTTGTCCCTCCTTGTATCTTCAAAATTTCTACTTTAATAACTAACAATTAACATTTTCCTCAAGAATTCTACAAAATACTTGATAATAATTGTTTATTTTAGTATAATATATTTAGTAAAAAATGTAAAGCTAAATTTATGTTACATAAAAATGTTTTTTAGGAAAAAAACCTAAAAAACTGATGAATAATGGAAGTGTATGCACTGATATTTCATAGAATGTTGTAAGTCAGTGTATGAGAATGATTATGAAAAAGAAATTATCCACATTTTTAGTTATTATTGGCATTTTGTTAATTTCAGTACCCTTTGCAAGTGAGTTTTATATTAAATATAAGCAGGAAAAATTGTATAGAGAAATGCTAGATAGAATTGAAAAAAACACAAACAATGGACAAAATGATAAAGATACATCAAACAGTAATAATGTAGGCACTGATGACCCAATTGTTGACATTATGGATGAAAATTTTAGTGAAGCAATAATTCAAGTTGAAGATAAAGAAGATAAAAAGGAAGAAAAGAAGAAGCCTGATTTGAATGTCATAGGGCGTATCGAAATTACTAGACTTGGTATAGATTTGATAATACTGGAAGGCTCATCACAATATGTTCTCATGTATGGAGCCGGGCATATGGACAAAACAGCCTATCCGGGAGAAACAGGAAACTTTGTTTTGGCAGGACATAGAGGTTATGCCGGTGCTACGTTTTTTTACAGATTGCATAAGCTTAAAGTTGATGATGTGATAAAAATTACCTATGGTGACAAGGTGTACAATTACATTGTTAACGATAGTTTCAAGGTTTTGCCTACAGATTTATCTGTGCTTAAGCAACCGAAAGATAAAAAGGAACTTACATTAATAACCTGCGACCCGCCTGTCTCAGGTACTCATCGTATTATTATAAAGGCTCAGCTTGTAGAGGATGAGGATAAAAAAGAATAATCTATATGGTTTTTAAAATTAGTGTTATAAACAGTAAATTGGAGGAACTTTATGTCAAAAGCAATTAATAAATCAAAAAACACATTTTCTTCTAAAGAGCTATCTCTTTTTTGCGAGCAAGTAGCAATGCTAATTGATTCAGGAATCCTGCTGCACGATGGAATAAAAATGTTATCAGAAAAAAGTGATGATATTAAAATAAAAAAAGTATTTCAGTCTGTTGCCGACGAGCTATTGGCAAATGGCTCACTTGAAAAAGCTCTTAAAAAAACTGGTCAATTCCCTGATTATATGATTTATTTAATCTCAATAGGTACGGAAACCGGAACACTTGATAAGACTATGCGTTCATTAGCATATTACTATGATAGGCAAGACAGTATAAAAGAAAATATAAAAAGCGCTGTTCTATACCCTTTTATACTGATTACTACAATGACAGCTATCCTACTATTTTTATCAATCAAAGTACTGCCAATATTTAAGACAATTCTTAATAGCTTAGGTGCTAATTTATCAAGCATAGCTCAGATTATAATGTCAGCCGGAAACTTTATTAGTAGATTTTCAACAGTGTTTGCAGCCATTATATTGTTAATACTTGTTTGCATAATTTATTTTACTAAATCAAATAAAGGTAAGACAAGCTTGATGAATTTCGTTTGGCAATTAAAGCTATTTGAAACACTCTCTTTGTCAATTTTTACAGCTTCAATGTCTACCACTTTATCAAGTGGAAATAATATAGACAAGGCATTTGAGCTATCTTCAGCTGGTATAGTTAATAAAAAACTTAAAATTAAAATAAATGAATGTATAAAGCTAATGAACACTGAGCATCTGTCATTTGCTGATGCTATGGAAAAATCCAAATTATTTACAGGTATACCACTAAGCGTTTTAAAATTTAGCATAAGCATTGGAAACTTAGATTCTTCAATGAAATATGTTTCTGATATGTTTAATGATGAGTTTGAAGCTAAGCTTATTAGAAAGATTTCAATCATCGAACCAATATCCGTTGCAATTTTATCCATTTTAATAGGAACTGTTTTAATTTCTGTAATGCTCCCACTTCTTAGTGTTATGTCAATCATTGGAGCATAGAGAGAAAGGAATTTTATTGTTATGAAAAATAAAATATTTCTTCCAATTATTATATTTATTAGTTTTTTTCTATTTTTAGTTATTGTAACTGCAAATATATCAAAAACCTCTATGAAAGAGTCCAAAAAAAACTTAGAGCTTGCTGTTCGCCGAGCAGTTGTAGAATGTTATGCTATAGAGGGCATGTATCCTCCGAGCATAGAATATTTGGAGAAAAATTATGGCTTGATGATAGATCATAAAAATTATATTGTTCATTATGAGGTTTTTGCATCTAACATTTTACCTACTATAAATATTATTTCATTGAATGATGAAGGGTAAAAGAGGAGGAAATATATCATATGATAAAAATATCAAAGGAAAACAAAGCATTTGATACTATTTTTATTTTAATTTTATTATCTATATTTGCTTTTACAGTCTTACTCTCAGTAATATTTTCTGCGAGTGCATATAAAAGCATCCATGAAAAATCAAATAAAAATTTTAACCAGATAAGCCCTCTATCCTATATTGCATCTAAAGTAAGACAATCCGATGTCTCTGACGCAGTAAGAATTGAAGAAAAAGAGGGAACAAAAGCCTTAGTTATAAAAACCTTTGGCGATAACGAAGTATATGAAACATGGATATATAATTATGATGGATATATATATGAGATATATGTAGATGAAAATACTGATTTTTCATTATCCGATGGAACTGCTATATATGAAAATGAAAAAATAAAATTTTCTATTGATGATAATAAATCCTTGACTATATATAATTATGGAATAAGTGAAGAACCTATGAAATTAACACTGTCATTTAGAAGCTCTGCAAATTAAAAGAAAGGAATGTGAAGTATAATGATTAAGAACAAAAAGAATATATCACGTGCTAACCTCTTTCTTATAGAATTAATTATTATTATAACATTTTTTATTGTTTCACTCACCATTACTATGCACATCTTTTCTAAAGCAAATTCTCTTTCTGTTGATAGCTCAGCACTAAATGGTGCGGCAATTACCATGCAGACAAACGCCGAGCAGTACAAGCTTATGTCTTATAATGATTTTAATGCAGGTACTCAGGCTTTATATTATGATAAAAATTGGCAAAGCAGTAAAAAGGAAAATGGCTACTATGTGATTACTGTAGAAATATCCTTAGAGAACAAGAATAATAGCGTTATCGCTACCTTTAATCAAAATGCTAAATTTGTGAGTAATAATAAGCAAATTTTTAATTTAGAAACAAAAAAGTTTTTTAAAAAGGATATTGGTAATTAGTATGAAAAGTAAAATTAAAATGAGCTTTGGAATTGGTGCTCCATCAATATTGTTGATTTTTGTTTCACTTACCATCACAGTTTTATCTACTTTATCATTGCTTACGGCTAATTCAAGCTTTAAATTAGCAAAAAAATCATCTGATTATGTAAGTTCATACTATAAGGCTGACAGTATCGCAGAAGAATGGCTTTTTGAAACATATGAAAATTTAAAAAATGGGATAAAACTAGAAAATAATATTTTTGTAGTCCCTATCTCTGACACTCAGTCGTTAGAACTTATAATAGATATAGAAAATGATAATTTAAAAATTGTATCTCAAAAAATAATTTTTACTAAGGAATGGGATTATAGTGAGTTTGAAACACAATTTAATGATGTTATTACTAATCCTAATTAAAATTATATATCATATAATGATTTTGGAGGCTTTTTTATAGATGGAACTTATTAATTTTTTTGCAGAGGCAGTAAAGAGCAGTGCCTCCGATATATTTATCGTTGCTGGTCGCCCTATTTCATATACAGTAGGAGGTAGTATCCTCACTACAGGAGAAAAACTATTGCCAATTAACACAAAAAGTATAATTGAAGAAATTTATAGATTGGCAGAAAGAGATATCAGCTTGTTTTTAAAAACAGGTGATGATGATTTTTCGTTTGCCATTTCTAATTTAGGACGTTTCAGAGTTAATACTTATATGCAGCGTGGATCAATGGCTGCTGTACTTCGTATAGTGGTTTTTGAATTGCCTAACCCTCAAACGATTGGTATCCCTGATGAAATTATGTCTTTATCCAATATGACTAAAGGTCTCATTTTAGTTACAGGACCGGCTGGAAGTGGAAAATCAACAAGTTTAGCTTGTCTTATAGACAGGATAAATAAAAACAGAGAATGTCATATAATAACACTTGAAGACCCTCTTGAATTTATACATAGGCATGATAAAAGCATAGTAAGTCAAAGAGAAATTCACATGGATACGCAAAGCTATGCTAAAGGACTCAGAGCGGCGCTTAGAGAAGCTCCTAATGTTATACTTCTAGGAGAGATGCGTGATTATGAAACAATCTCCATAGCTATGTCAGCAGCAGAAACAGGACAGCTTATATTTTCCACATTACACACACTTGGGGCAGCTAATACTGTTGACCGTATAATTGATGTTTTTCCATCCTCTCAGCAACAGCAAGTGAGAGTTCAGCTTTCTATGGTATTAAAAGCTGTCATTTGCCAACAGCTAATTCCTTCTGTTAATGGCAAGATGGTACCAGTTTTTGAGCTTATGATATGCAACAATGCCATAAGGACAATGATTCGTGATTCAAAGGTTCATCAAATAGATTCAACAATACATTCATCTGCAAATCAAGGTATGATTAGCATGGACAACAGTATATATAATTTATATAAAAATGGTACAATAAGTTTAGAAAATACACTTTTGCATTGTTTAAATCAAGATTCTATGAAAAAAAAGCTTGGAATTAATTAAAAAGTGTTTTTATTTTTTAACTTTTAATTTTTAAATATAATCTTAAATATCCATAAGCAAATAAAAAAATACCATACTTGCATTTTATAAAATAAGGTAGTATACTTATATTATAAGAATTGTTTTTATGGTAATACTTTATTTATATGAATAATTTATTATCATATAAATAATGATTAAAAATATTATTAATACATAAATTGTAAACAATTGTTTTTCAATTGTTAATAATTATTTAGGAGGATTTTTTAGTATGGCTCTTGTTACATCAACTGAAATGTTTAAAAAGGCATATGAGGGTGGATATGCTGTAGGTGCTTTCAACGTGAACAACATGGAAATAATCCAAGGAATAGTTGCAGCACACAAGGAGGAAAATGCACCTTTAATACTTCAGGTATCTGCCGGTGCAAGAAAATATGCAAACCCAATATACCTTAGAAAGCTTGTTGAAGCTGCTATTGAAGAAACAGGACTTGATATAGTTCTTCACTTAGACCATGGTGATGATTTTGAAATATGCAAATCGTGCATAGACGGTGGATTTACTTCTGTTATGATAGATGGATCAAAATATCCTTTAGAGCAAAATATAGAATTAACAAAAAGAGTAGTTGATTATGCTCATTCAAAGGGTGTTGTAGTCGAGGGAGAGCTTGGAAAGCTTGCTGGTGTAGAAGATGCAGTAAAGGTTAGTGCTAAGGATGCTACTTATACAGTACCTGAGGAGGCAGTAAGATTTGTTAAGGAAACAGGTGTTGATTCTCTAGCAATAGCTATAGGAACATCTCATGGAGCTTTTAAATTTAAAGGTGAACCAAGTTTAGATTTTGATAGATTAGAAACTATAACAAATCTTTTACCTAATTTCCCATTAGTTTTACACGGAGCTTCAACAGTTCCAAGAGAATTTGTAGATTTATGCAATAAATATGGCGGTGCAGTTCCAGGTGCTCAGGGAGTTCCAGAGGAAATGCTAAAAAGAGCAGGAAAACTTGGAGTTTGCAAAATTAACATAGATACAGATTTAAGATTATCAATGACAGCAATGATAAGGAAAATCTTCACAGAAAATCCTTCAGAATTTGATCCAAGAAAATACCTAGGGCCAGCAAGAGACGCCATAAAAGAAATGGTTAGACATAAGATAGTAAATGTACTTGGCTCAGCCGGTAAAAGATAATAGTATAGAGTAAATTTCATACACTGAAATTATAAAAAACAAGCTGTTTGCTAAATTTTACTAAATTTGCAAACAGCTTATTAATTTATGCTTCTATATCTGGGGCATCGCTGATTGAACCTGTTTCTGCGTCTATAAAGGCTAGCCAGTATCCATAGTCTCCTGGGATATCATTGCTTTTATATGACCAGTTTTTAAATCCTGTTACTCCCTTGTATGGCTGCTGATCTCTTGTGAATTTTCCCGGTAAGCCATATACAAATTTTGATACTTCTCCGTCTTTTTCGTATATTCCAAATAAATAGTATCCATATGCTTTTAATAAGGTTTGACAGCTTGTTATATGATTTGCCATAGGATAAGGATAGTACGTTGATATTAT
>DCPV01000018.1 GCA_002323775.1 Firmicutes bacterium UBA1535
AGTGTTGCAAAGTTTATTTTCAATTTTATTTTGACAGCTAATACATGTCATACCTGCGATACGCAATTGTACTTTCTTTATAGATAGTTCCACGCTGTATCCTCCCTAATATTTTGCTTTTTTATGTTCTCATTATATTTCGTAAATTTGTAGAAATTATGTGCTTATATGAATTTTATTAAAATTCTTTGCAAAATATAAAAATATGTTTAATTATTATTTTATCTATGAAATTCACTTTATACTTTATATGTGTATATTTCTAAAAATTCCTTTTGATTTGGTATATTTTGTGATAAAATGTCCAAGTAAAGTGCATCCACTGCAAAGTTATTTATATCGATAAACAGTAGTTTATATATTGAAAGGAGAATAATTGCAATGTCTGATTATATCAAAGAAGCATTATCATTATATGGGATTACAAATGCTGAGACTACACTCTTGAGGCATAACGAAAATCTTACTTACCGTATTGATTCTGAGGAAAAATCTTTTTGTCTGCGTATGAAAAATCCAGTCTCTGGATTTGACTTATCAGTTTTTAATGATGATTCTGGAACATTTCTGCGAGGCGAACTTGAGCTTATACGTGCATTAAAGGACAAAACAGATATTCCTGTTCAAATGCCTATAGAAACACTTACAGGTGATGTGCTTGCGAGGCTTTCGGACGGAACACTGGTAAGTTTACTTAGCTGGATTGACGGTGTACCATTAAACAAAGAGGAACGAACTGAGCAAATGCTCATTTCTGTTGGACAAACTTTTGCAAAACTTAGAACCACTGCGGAAAGCAGTCCTAATTTAAGTACTTTTTCAAGATTTTCTTATAATCAAGAACTGGTTGAAAGACTTATTGTTAAGGCTAATCAAGGTGTCGAATATCTCTCACAAGAATCCATACAAAGTATTACAAGGGCATTGAACACTGTATCCTCTATTATGGATGAAATGGATAGTAGAGAAGAAAAATTAATTGCTCACGCTGACCCAGGTTTTGGCAACATGATTTGGACAGGAAAAGGTGTAGGATTAATTGATTGGTCACTTGCTGGGTACGCACATTCTTATATGGACCTTGGAGGTCTCATGGGAGCAACGTCAAATCGTGATGAACAAAAGCTTTTACTAAGTGGATGGGAAAGTATTCGTGGGAAAATAAACCGTAGATATTTAGATGCTTATTTTGCCCTTGCCCTTTTGCTTTTTGTCTGCTGCCAATATAGCCGATCCAAAGAATGGGATGAATGGTTTCCGGCAGCGCTTAAAAGGTGGCAAGATACAATCTTTGATCCATTATCATCAGGGTGTATAATACCTTGTATTTTGTAACATATGGTGAAATTATACTAATAAATTTCAATTTTTTAGTATCTTTATAAATTGAATATTACATAAAAAGCAGAGCAGTCAATAATCTTTGACTGCTCCGCTTTTTTTATTAAGCAATTTTTCCTTATTGGGTCTATTGTCGTCCATTAAGAAACTTGCCCATTCAAAATCAAGCTTATCGATGTTTTCTTGCCAATATATGAGTCGCTGACAGTAGTAATTGATTTTTTCATGAATTCGCTTCTGATACTCATCTTTTTCAAACCTTAAAACAAGTGATGTCAGCTCATAAAATGGAAGCCCTAAGGCATGAGTTTCAACATGCACAGTAGCACCAGCATGACCAACTGCATGGCACAATGCACCATATATACTATCGTCAATTTCTTTCGCAACAGCATGAGCATCCAAAATAGCCCGTTTAGCAGCAGGCATCTTGATTTTACCTCTCGCCCAAGCTTCACAAAGCTCAAGTGCCATTCTTGGGCGTAACTCATGTGGATATTTTTCTTCAAATTGTGCAAGAGGAACCTTAGCACAATCCAATGCCCACATAACGAGTGTACGATGTTTTTGTTGTTCTATCATCATTTTAAGCTCCTGTAAACATTCGCTGTCACGAGAAAATAATATTTTATTCTTTTTCTTTAATTTCTGTTCAACATCAGAAAACATGATATGTACCTCCTTTAAAAGCTCCAATATCAAAATTGTTATTATTAAATGGTATTTAGTGAATACTACCGCAAAATAACTAGTTATATCAATCAACCGTTCATTATAGCTTCTGCATAAATAACACCTTCCATATCAGGTGCTTCACCACTTTCAACATTCCAACAATTTGCCATTGTTGTTTCAATGAAAATACACTTTTTCAATATATCTATCGGAACATTAAGACTTTTCTCAAAATATTCTGTAATAATTTCTATGTGTTTACGATAATCTTCAAATGATATTTTATCATTATCATGGAATTCATTAATAATAAACCGTGCAATATCAAATATCGGGTCACCAATAACTCCTTTTGGGTCAATAATTCTGTATTCATTATTATTTCCAAGCAGAATATTATCGTGATGAAAATCTCCGTGTAACAACAAATTTTTACAATATATTTCACACAATGAAGAACATATATCTTTGGCTTTTTTCATAAATGAATATAGCTCCTTGTAATCTTCTTGCTTGCTCATGTAGTCTGTAATTCTAGTTACCCACCCTAAATATGTAGGATAAACTTTAGGATTATCAGACACAATATGTAAATTGTTAAACAAGTGTGAAAAAACAAAAAGCCTTTTTTCAATTAATTTTTCATCACGTAATCGTATACCTGGTTCTATAAGTTCCTCAAGAATAACTCCATTATCTATATCAGCATCAAAAACATTGCAAAATAGCTTACCATTGTATTCACGTAATGTATTAAATTCTGTACAAACTTCCCTGCATGGATTAGTTATTTTGAGTATTGCATTCCCAAATTGTTGAGAATGACATATAAAAATGCAATTTACAGAATAATAATCAACTAATTGCAATATTTTCAAATCCCATTTAGTTGAATATATCTCAATATCTTTTAAAACTTTCTCGAAAAATGCTTGTCCAAAATGTTCAATTATTTTCTGCGATTCTTCTTGACTAAAATTATAAATCATAATTCTTATTCACATTTATCCTTTCTCAAAAAATTTATATTTTATTCCCTATTATAGCAAAACACTGCCATAAATCAACGCAAGATTTTATGATAGTGTTCAATAAAATAAAAGAAATCTAATGACATTGTGCTGTATTTGTAATATTGATATCTTTTTGTCTTGGTAAAGAATTTAAACTACAACTCTATATTATTACATAATAAATATTTCTATAAGTGTTATAAACAAATAATTTATGAAATAATTATAACAAACATTATTATTGTATTCAATAAAAATATAGTTTATTTTCAATATCTATCTAATTATGTAGCAGGTGGAAATTCCACCTGCTTTATTAGTTTATATTAACATCTAGGACAGTTTGAATTGCAACAAGTGCAAAACCAGCATCCACATCGTGAACAACATCTATGCCAAGTAAATCTACAGCATCGTCTACAAAATCTTAAACGACAACAACTCATAATATCACTCCTTTTTTTCACATTAAGTGTTATATTATATATATTCATGTCGATTTATTTGGATACTATTATTGTCCATGCGTTCAATTTTAGCTTAGCTTGTTAAATCAAAATAAAAAAGATAAATACAGCAACAATTTCATACACTAAGCTCTTTAAATATTTTAAACCAAGATAAAAACTCATCAGTATGTATGCTATTTTTGAGAAAAACAAAATTGAATTCTCTATGGATATCATTTCCATTTATATTTAATTTACTAAGCCTGCCTTCTGAAATTTCCTTTACTACGGCCGCTTTGTACAGAAATGTTATACCTAGCCCATCCTCAACTAGCTTTTTAATAACCGCCATATTACCTATTTCAGTTATGTTAGAAAAACTGTTGATGGAAAGATTGTGCTGTTGTAGCTGATGTTCGAGTATTTCACGTGTTCCAGAACCTTTTTCCCTTAAAATCAAGCGACTTTTTATAATATCCTGAAAACTTAATTCTTTTCCAACAAATTGTGAATCAGGTCTGCAAACCGCAATAAATGGCTCTGGTACAAACAATTCGGAATGATAAACGGTCTTATCAAAGAACCCTTCAATTAATGCGAATTGAATTTCTCCGTCATCAAGCTTTGTAAGTAAGTGTTGTGTATTATCAACAATCATTCGAATTGGAGTATCAGGTTCTTTCTTAATTAATGCCTCCAAAATATTTGGCATTACATATTCTCCTATTGTTAGAGTAGCTCCGAAATTGATAGGATGATTTTTAAGGTTTTTTCTGCGAAGCAATGTTGTCATATATTCACTGTCAGCTGAAACAGTTGTGATAAATTTATGTAACTGTTCCCCATGTTCAGTAAGTAAAAGCTGCTTATCCTTATAGATAAATAAGCGATGTCCATAATACTCCTCGAGAGCTTTAATATGCTGGCTTATAGCAGGCTGGGTTAAGTGCAATATCTGTGCTGTTTTTGTATAACTTCGAATTTGGCAGAGTGTCAAAAATGTCTCATGTCTAAAATCTAACATACAATCTCCTCTATAAATTTAACTAATAGTAATATAAAAATCTATAATTTGATTTTATCACATTTGATTGCTATAATCAACCTAGTTTCAAAATACTTTAATACAAAGGACATCAATTATGAATATTATCAAAAAGATTTTTCCCGGATTGTTATTTACACTACTAATAGGAGCATTTTCAATGCTTATAAGCGACATAATTCCAGGAGACTTGCTAGGCTCCAGCGTTTTAGCCTTACTGTTAGGAATGCTTTTTAACCCTATTATCAAAAAGTTTTCTTTTCTGTCAGACGGAATTCAATTCACTTCTAAAAGAATTTTAAAGATTGGCATTATTTTAATGGGAGTAACACTTAGTTTTTCTCAAATACTGACAGTGGGTAAATATGCACTGGGACTTATGTGCTTTACGCTTTTTACAGCTTTTGGCGGCGGATACCTTTTAGGACGATTATTTAAAGTAAATTGGAAGCTGTCAAGTATGCTTTCAGCCAGCACAGCAATATGCGGAGGAACAGCAGTTGCAACATTAGGCCCCGCTATCGAGGCAGAAGATCGAGATATTGCTTATGCTATATCAGCTACCTTTTTATTTGACCTGTTGACCGTAATCATATTTCCCTGGCTAGGAAATTTAATGGGACTGACTGATACAAGTTATGGTCTTTGGGTAGGTACAGCAGTAAATGATACTTCTTCAGTTGTAGCAGCAGGGTATGGATTTTCAGAAGCAGCAGGTAGTTTTGCAGTGATTGTAAAGCTAACACGTACATTGTTCATCGTACCTATTGTGCTGATTTTCTCTATTATTCATGCCAGAAAAAAAGTAAAACTTGGACAAAAGCAACCTACAATTCAAATGGAAAAACCAAAGTTAATAAATATCTTTCCGTGGTTCATACTAATGTTTATAGCAGTGGTTGCAATAAAAAGCACAGGATTAATTCCAAAACCAGCCGTAACAGGCATATCCATGCTGTCAAAACTCTTTATGGTAATGGCATTGGGAGCTATTGGACTCAAAACAAGTTTAAATGAAGTTAAAGGGGTCGGATGGAAACCAATGCTTTTAGGAGTCATGATTGACACCTCTGTAGTTTTTGTTGCACTTGGTGCACAAGCTTTGTTACAAGCGATAATGTAACAAAATAACTCCCCTTATCATAAGCAGTTTATCATTTTAACTGTCTACAATAAGGGGAGTTTATAACTTCATATCTTATCTATCAATTACATTCTCTAGTTGTATATTTTTTCTTTCAATTACTAGCCTCTCCGTTGGTGTTATCATGTTTTTCACAGCCCACGCAACCATTATTAATAATAAAATGCCAGTTAGAGCTACTACAGGTTTATAGCCTATATATTCCATTATTAAAACTAAAGGATAAAAAATAATAGGAACTCGGAAAGAATATTCACCTGATGTTTCCATATAATAAGCAAGCCATGATAAAAAGCCGCCAGCTGCAAGAACTTGAAGCATGTGTTTAAAAGGAATGCGGATAGATGCTAATAGATTGTTTTTACACTTTTCATATGAAAAATCATTTTTTATGTAACTAAATATCTCGCCAATAAATCTATCCTTTTCTTCTATATTTATAAAGGATATTTTTTTACTATTCAATTTATCAGTTTTAAAATGCTTAAAGGCGAGTTTGAGTTTGTCATCACCTTTTACATCTGTGTATATTCCTGCAATTGAACTAATTTTTATTACCGATACATTGTTTTTCTTATCAATATTTTGCTCTAAATCTTCAATACGAATGTTGCCTTTTGAAATATTTTCAATGACTTTTTCTCGTTCAGCTAATTTTAAATTCAAAACAAGAAAATCTGAGTAAAGAACTAATAATTCCTTATTATCCATAACAAAAAATTTTGGGTTTAATAACTTGTCTGCTTCCATCTAATTCTCCTTATGCTTTTTTTCGACATTATTTAATTAAATTATATTTAACAATATAAAAAATGTCAATAAAATTTTTGATTTTCAACTTTGAATTTTTATGAGTTATCGGCTCCTTATTATAGCATCTAGTTCTATTGTTTTTTATGTGAACATTCTTATAATTGTAATGTATTCAGGTATATTTTCAATTGACTTCACCTCTAAAACACTAGCCCACATCATAATTTTAACTAAAACCTACTTTATATAATTATTAGTCCTACTATTTACTATTTGTTACTTTCTAAGAGCATTTTCAATTGCCTTAAGGTATGATTTTGTTGTAACTGTAGCACCGGAAACAGCATCTATTTGAGTATCCTGCTTCTCAATAACCCTTCGAAACACTTCATCAGAGCAATTAGTAATTTCAGCGGCAAGTACATTCTTATTGATATCAATTTCTATGATTTTATGGTCTCTTACACGAACAGTCAGAGTATTTGTCCACCGCCCATGCTCATAATTTCCAACATAATCACCATCCTCAACATTAGACAAATCTATACCAGTAATTACAACATTCTTTCCCTCTGAAAGACCATATGTTACTGCTATAAATATACTTACTAATAAAATTGCAATCACACCCAGTATGATAAGTATTATTCTTTTTTTCTTCATCTTTCAACCATCTCCTTAGCAAATTTAACAATAGGCTCTATTGTTCCTTTATCTGTAAAATCCACCTTATTACCATATGTTTCTAAAAACGCCTCGTATTCACTATCTTTTTCCTTTTCGTCCTTCTGCATTATCATTTTTCTCATCATAGCCATCATACCCTTATCAATAAGACCTAGCTTTTTATAATCAATCCCACCTCTAAGATGAAATACCTTTATTTTTTCCAGTAACTCTGGCGTAAAATTTTTCTTCAAAATATTTGAAAAATCTGTTATCTCCGGCTTTGCACAGCCTACAGTAAAGACAATAAGGTTTTTACAAGGATTCTCTGTAACGAGTTTTACACCAAGAATTCCACTCGCATATAAGCCCCCTCCAAAAATCACAAGGTCATAAGATTGAAGTTGCGAAATCTTAACTTTAGATTCTTCTATCAAAGCAGCATCAAGTTCTTCAGCAATCCATTCTGCGTAGCGTTTAGTAGTTCCATATTTGGATTTATAAATTACAGCAATATTTTTCATAAATTATTTTTCTCCATTCCATCAATATTTTCTATCATGATACTCATACCTTTCTGAAGTGAACTTAGCAATTCATCATCTATACCAGAAAATATTTTTTCAATATATTCATTTTCTTGCTGTTCCCTGCTTTTGAAATAATCAAAGCATTTTTCAGTTAAAGAAACCTTTATACTACGCAAATCTTTTGTATCCTTTTGTAATTGTAAATATCCTTTCCGACTTAAAGCATCCGCCATTTTTTTAATATTTTGCCTCGATGTTCCTAGAAATTTTGCTATATCACCTATATTCGGTGATGTTTCCCTAAATTTTGCTACTGCCATCAAAACAAACCATTGCTTATTAGATACACTTGGATCAATTTTATCTCCCAATGTTTGAAATCGGTTTGAAAGTGAATGTATAGCACCGAAAACAAATAAATTTTTAGGTACATCTATATCTGTAATTTTCACTAGCTATTCTCCTTTCTTTTAGGTAATAAGTTACCTTTTTTTCATAATAACATAACTTGTTACCTATGTCAAAGAAAATTTAATTTTAATAATAATCAACTTCAATACCTATCTGATTAACTTTAAAGATTATCATAAAATCATTTGCAGAAGTGATGTATAAGAGCTTTGCGACTATATAACATAACTGGATTTAAACTCAATCAGTGTTTAAATGTGAGTGTAATCCAAGTAGAACTCTACATTTGTTGGAAGTTTCGATATATGTTGTAAAGGCTAGCTTCTAGCAAGCAAATTAATATAGAAAATATATTTTCTCTATAATATAATACATTGTTTAATCTATGGAATTTGCTGTTTAAGAGACTACAAAAAATTCCAATGTTTTACTATATAAAACATCGGAATTTGAATTTTTATTTTTATTAAATTGAGAGTTCCAGATAGGAGTTATTTTATTAAAGTTTAGACAATCTTAAGCATCATTTAATATCTCCATCATCCTCCTAATATCGTCTGTAATCATAACACATTTTGATTTTTCAATCAAAATATTTCCACCAGTCATGATATAAGATGGAAACACTCTGATGGAATTCCAATAATATTCATTATGGCGTATTTTGTAAGTTGATTCTGATGGTATAACATTTTTCTTTGTCTTTGATTTTACAATCATATTGACTGACTTTTTCGCTACATCACCCATTAACATAATAACCTTAAGATTTGGAAACAGCATAAGCTCTGCTTCAAGAAGTGGCAAATGCGATTTGATTATATCAGTATCTACCTTATAGTCAGTTTTTGGTGATTTCACAGCAGTTGTAATATAAATGCCCTTGTATAAAATGTCATCAATACTTTTGACTGGTACTCCAGCATCAGAAAATAAACTGCGAGTTGTTCGCATGTAGTCGGGATCAATGGCTTTGCTATAAAATCCATCCTCTGGGTTTTGAGACGGCACTTCACTAATCATAATGACCTTGATTTTATTCGGATCAAGCTCACAATTAGGGAATTGTAGTGTTTTGAAATCCAAACTATTTTTCACTGATATTTCCGATAAATAATTATTAATGTTCATTGCTTACCTCCATTAATTTTATATCTGAAACACACTTACGTGCGGCAACACAAGCTGTGCAATGACAGACTTTTCCATCTGCAAGCCAATCTTTTTCCCATTGTGTTCCTGTGTAATCACAGTCCTGTCCATCGACAAGTTTAGCGTGCAAGCTTGGAATTAAAGATATCTTTTCTGACTCATCAAAATCAATCCATTTCTTAATATATTCAAGCAATTCAGTACTAAGTAAATTTGGGTGCATATCTTCTATATCCACTAATTTTTGAACATCTGTAATCAGTTTTTCCATTGTTATATCTTTATGTAAAGCACCATTTTCATAACAATGGTGACAATAGTCTTGACTTATGATGCTATCTTTTCCTTTACCAAAATCCTCTTGCTTAGTCATAGGCATAGCACAAGATTGACATACAAGGAATCCTTTATCGTATCTTTTGAATCCCAACGATTGATATATTAAACTTGCCGGATAAAATGCCCGTGTTGTGATAACTTTAGCACCATTTGCAAATGCGTTGCTAATTGCATTAATACAAACTGACTTTGCCAATCCTTTGCGTCGGTATTCTTCAAGCGTTGCAACAAATTCTAACGAGGCAATACCTTTGTTATCCATTATCGACGCTATTGCCGCCGGTTTATCGTCAACATATGCAATATATGAAATTAGCTTTCCTTTTTCGCACCAGCTATAATGATTGATTGGGTGTACATCTTGATAACCCCCTGCTAAAACTTGATTAGCTATATCAACCCAGATTTTGAAATCCTCAACTGTTTCCACTCTTTTAATAACTTCATTGTTCGTGGCGTTTTCTAGCTGATTTTCTGGCAAAAGCATCATATAGAATTCCTCATTTTCATTTGGCAGATTTATTTCCTGATTATTATCATTCAATAAATCATGGATTCTCTTTGAATGAAGTGGCCACCAAACCGGCAATGAAAGAGACTTAATTTCTGCAATTTTATCTTTTGCTTCATCATTAGTTAAATGCTCAATCCTTATATCATAAACAAAGCATATACCTTTCTCATTTTCTCTCGGCTTTATTATACGATAAATTCCATTGTCTATAGTTTCCATATGAATGGCATCTGCAAAAAAATCAAGATAAAATATCGCACCATCATCAATAAATTTCATAATTTCATAATTACTCATATTATCTACCTCTTTCAAACGGCTGACAAGCAGGACAATAATATATATTCCCACCCAAATAAGCCTCACGAATTATATCATTACCGCAAGAGGGGCATGAATATTTGAATGTATTAGAAGAAAGAGCAGTTTTATAACCACCCTTGTTGCCAAACAAATCACGCTCCGTATCACGTCCGCCTTGTATCCTCATAGCAAGTAGGGTAGATTTAATGCTATGATATAGCTTTTCTTTTTCATTATCATTAAATGTTTGTAGCTTGCGTTTAGGATGTATATTAGCATTCCATAAAATATCATGCAAAACACCATTACCCAACCCTGGTATCCTTTGCTCAGTGGCAAGAAAGGCTTTAGCACTCAAGGATTGCTTTGTATTATTCCATAATGTGTCAAAGTAATCTTTGTTAAATGCCTCAGTCAGTGGGTCAGGGCATCGATTGCAAACATAATTATCTGGTAATCCATCCTCCCCTACAGGAAAACAAAACATAGCACCCCACATTTGCACTGTGCAGCTCATATAAGAGCCATCCTCAAACTCAATTAAAAGCTGGTGCTTAGCCGGTAATTTTTCACTAGATGTATGATATTTAATCGGTGTGCTTATCACCATTAGCATATCATCACATAAAATCTCAACATTTCCGCCACAGGTATAGCCTGTACCGGGATTTGATGAAATTATTTTTTTACCATATAGCTTTTCATGATATGTATTTGGATTGCCAGTATACCATGCAAAGGCATGAGGATGGGCATTTGCTGTTACATTCATAACAGTCTTACCAACAAGTGTTTGGTTAATTTGCTCTGACAAGACATACGCTTCAGGTAATTCAATCATAATATATTTCTCCTTGTATAATAAAGTCACAGCTAAAAGCTATGCTGATTTATTTCTTTACATTATAAGTTACCTAGTTTGACAACTGTGTGTCATATTATAAATATTTTTTTACTGTTTTATAAATTTGTTTTTAATAATCTCTCGATAAATAATCGCATGTCCTGTTTGCTTAAGCAAAAACTTTTGACATATCATGCACGAGACTTAAAATAAAATCGAATTAGTTCCATCTAACAACTGGTTTTCTCAACAAAAGTGATATAATAATTAAATTTATCACCATCTTAATAGCTTCTTCTGATGCTCATTATATCATAAAACCGTCCAAAAATATCCATTTTTTCTTAGCAATTTAATTTCTTATTAGACGACATATAAAAAGCACCCTTTCGAGTGCTTAATTTCTGTAATTATTAATTATTTGGGGTAAAAGAATCTTTCATTTCTTCCGTAGCTTTAAGCAAATCTCCCATTATGGCATTCTGCAAATCACTATCCATATCAATTTTCCATTTACCTTCAACTTTATTAAGCTTTATATCAACCGTACTTGTTATTTTTTCATCTTTATTCTTACTTAATGCTTCATCAAATAACTCGATTGATTTTTGTTCCATTTGTTCATCTGTCATTTTCTCTGAATCTGACTTAAATGCTTCACTCATGGCTAAGCTAAATAAGTCTCCCATCATATCTTTTATGACTTTTCCTATGTTTGTATTTGTTATCTCTACTTTAACAACAGCTTTGTCTTTATTTTCTTCTGATGATATAATTTTATATTCTAGTCCACCTAGAATTTTTTTAGCCTGTTTTTCTGCCAATTCTTGACTTTCATCTTCATTTTCACTGTCTACAAGCTCATTATAATCAAGATACTCACCTATAGCCTCTTTATCAAATGCTTTAATAGCTTTTAATGCGTTTGCAGTAGCTTTCTCAGCTGTCTCGCCTTTGCTATTGCAGGCTGTTAATAATAACATTAAAACCATAATTAATGCTAATGCTTTCTTCATTTCCTTAACTCCTCCTAAAATATATAATTTCAATGTCTAAATT
>DCPV01000286.1 GCA_002323775.1 Firmicutes bacterium UBA1535
ATTTATTACTGTGCTCTATTAAATTTCTGAATAAAATTCACAATTATTTGTGCTATTTCTTCACGATTAATGATAACCTTTAGGAAATAACAAAAAAGGCTGTAGCAAAATTGCTACAGCCCGTATTTACTGTAATATAATAATAAATAGATATAATCTACTATAATAGCTACCAATCACCCGTTGGACTACTTATATTCTATGCAGGTCTTCTGGCTAACGACTCATAATCTTTTTCACCTTCCCAAGCATTAATCTCAGTGGTATATCTTCGAATTTAGAATTGAAAAAGACTCCTCGCATACAGCGGCGGGACCGCATCGGATTTTCACCGATTTCCCTCTTAGCCACTATAAAATAGTGGAACATAAAACATTTATTAAGTTCATGATAATACTATCATGTAAATTAATACTTGTCAATTGTATTGTTTTTAGGTCTATTTCTATTTTATTCCCTATATAGTGTTAATAACATTTCCTCTTATTAAAAATAAAAAAAGATTTAGACTGGACAAAATTATCCAGTCTAATCTGCTATTTTATTATTCTACTACATTGTTATTTTACACTTTCAATATATCTTTGCAGCATTGTCGCTACTTCTGCTCTTGTAGCACTTCCAGTCGGATCAAGCTTATTATCTAATTTACCTGTAATTATTCCTTTTCCAACTGCCCATTTAACAGCCTCTTTTGCCCAATTACTTACTTTATCCTTATCTACAAAAGCTTCTATGCTTCCAGTTACATCTGATACCATATTCTTTGATGAAGCATATCTGTATAGCATAAGTGCTAACTGTTCCCTTGTTATATTACTTTTTGGTTTAAATTCTGTCTTGGTCACTCCATCCACTATTCCTTTTTCTAATGACCAGTTCACAGCATCTATATAAAACTCTCCATCCGTTAAGTCTACAAAGTTTGTTGCCTTAGCAGATACAGGTTTTCCCTCCAATCTATGAAGAACCGTAACAAGCATTGCTCTAGTCATAGGTGTATTTGGGCTGAAAGTATCCTCTGATGTTCCAGAGAACAAGCCTTTTCTTACAACATATTCTACATGTTTATAGAACCAATCACTTTCTTTTACATCAATGAAGTTTATGCTATTATCATAGCCTACTACATAGTATGAAAGATGGTCTGTTGCAAATGTTGCTAAACTTGTATTTTCGTCATATGTGCAGCTTATTTTTTCAAGCTCTTCCTTTTCATTCATGTACCATATACTCACTTTTTCTTTAAATTGACCAGCTTTAAGTTCATATGGCAATGAAATTGTTATTTTTTGTCCTACAAAAGAAGAAATTTTCTTTCCAGCACTTATTATGCTTATATCATAAACTACACTACCTTCTGTGATAGATTTTTGATTTTCATTTAGCTTAGAAGCTACATTTTCAATCACTATTTCTACACTACTGCCTTGTGACTGTTTTGATATTTCATTTAAAGCTTTTTCTGGCAAGGAGATTACCCCTAATACTGTTTCAATATTTAAATCCATTCCTTCTCCAGAAACATCTGTCAATGATATCTTTGGTATAGTAACAGTAGATTTAGTTATAGCTTCATTTGTCTCAGCTTTAATAATAATAATACTAACATCTTTAGCTTTTTTTGCTTGTTCAATGGCATCTTTTATCTGTTCTTCGCTTACCTTTGAGCTTGCTTCATTGTTGACAACCTTTGTAATTACTTTTACTTCTATAGTTCCACCTGTTGATGGCACTGCATCACTTCCAGTTATTTTTGATGGTTCACTACCAGGATTAAAAGCGCCAAGCTTAGTCAAAACATCTATAGCATCATTATAATTCTTAACATCTCCTACAGTAATGTATAGCTTTTGCTCATCTGTGAGTAGCTTATACGCAGCATCTGCTGCCATAATTTTAGCCTTATCGCTTAAGGTTACTTTTGATGCAGTCGGTATTTTATTCAACAATTCCTTTACAACTTCAATTTGTTCTAAAAAAATAATTTTCTTTTCAGCATCTTCAAGCTTCTGTATATTTGTTACCTTTGATTTTTCAGATGATGTCAAGACATTGTATACCGTCCTTATATTCTGAATTTCACCTTTGTTGGAAAGTTTTATATTGCTCATTGAAGGCAAGGCATTTATCAAAGATACCACATGAGAAGCCCCATTGTCTGCTGTAATGATATTAAGCTTATACCATGAACCCGTATATTTTATAGCCTCTTCTCCTTGCTTATTCATTGATGGCCATGCGTATTCTCCTATGCCTATATTTATGAAGTCTCCAGGCTTTACTGGTATGTATTGAGTTCTTTTATAGAAGGATACACCTTCACTGTTATTTATTACCTTATCATTTAAAAAAGTTTTAACTATATAGTTTTTATTTGTAGCACTTGGAGTAACTTTAACATTACCTGCTGATGAAGACATAATCAATGTGTAATTATAATTTTCTGAACTGAATGATGGATAAAGCTTACCTGAACTCAATTGTAATTCTTTAAGAGAGGTATCTGGATTTCTCCATATTCCACCTAAGTCAACACCTAGATTTTGTGTAAACATGACTTTTATTTCATCACCCTCAGTAGGCTGAAAGTGTTGAAAACCTTCATTTACAAAGAAATCATTTAGAGTTGCCATCCATCCAGAACCAGGATCTCCATCAAATTCTCCAAGTTTATTATTATCTTTATTTATACTTGCCAAATACTCAATTGTATAATCATCTACGTTTCCTTTTGAGCCTCCAGTTCCTATCCATCCAAAACCTTGTTCCTTAAGTGCTCTTAGAACAATAGTCATCATAGTGTCATATTCACCAAATTCATAACCTATCTTTGATACAAATCTTCCTGTAAATGATCCTCCAGGAAATATAGTGTTTTCTACATAAACATCAACCGTCCCAATTGTTTTTCCAAAATTAGGTATATCTCCGCTTATAGATTTCTTAGGGACAGCAAGCATATCAGCTATTGCAGTTTGTTTTGCAGCTTGTACCTCTGTTATACTTTTTGCATTAGCTATTTCTTCAAGTCCTCTATTTTTTGTTCCAATAAGAACAGTCCAATTTTCAATAGTATATTCATAGCTTTTATATGTTGAAAAAGCATTATTTACTTCAATATTTGCTTTTGCTTTTTCAGATAAAAGCGCCGCATCTCCACCTGGATTTGGATTATCTCCAACAGGACCCCATGTTACAGTTATTGTGATGTCTCTGTAAGGCATGATAAAGTATCTTCCAGCATCCACAAAACTTGCTACTTCATAAGATAAACCTTCTTTATTTTTCCAATCTGGAATTCTAACATTCTGCTGGTGATTATTCATCTGAGTAACACCATTTGCAGTAATGCTTTTTAATTCGTAAGGAATACCTCCTATAAGTATGGTTCTCCCTTTAACTGCTGTGTTATTTTGATAAAGCGGTCCATCATTTAGCATCTCCCATCCATTGCCAGCTGTCTCACTGAACAGAGAAGCGTATTTTTGAATTGTTGGCGATATATAAATAATATTGTCTGGATATGCCTGTGCATCCAATAATTCAATGCTATCACTTGCACCTGAATTAAATATCGTATATTCAGTTGATGGCAATATTGAATAACCTTTTATATCTCGTTGATTAATATAAGCTAAATTTAATGTGTATACCTCCGCACCATTTTTCAGAACATATCCCATCATATCCTTTAATGCTATTTCCGCTTCAGGTGTATCTGCTTTAAAGCTTAAGCTTATAGTATATGGTTTAGCTTCAGGCAATCCATTATCTAAAGCTTTCTTTACTAAATTATACTTATTTTCTTCTATTCCTGTAAGTCTACTTTTTTGATATATACTAAGCCCATCGTATCTATTGATAAGCTCTATTGCTAAAAATTCAACGCTTTTATCAATAAGAGAAGTATTATCTGACAATCTTGTCAAAATAGCTTTAAATTCAGTTAGTTTTTTATTATTATCTTCTGTAGTTTTTTCCTGTATATTCTTTATGATTCTTATAGCGCTTAGCTGTGATTGTCTTACATCATACAAATCTGCCAAGGAGTTTATAGATGTAACAGCAGTATTATAAGTATCAGATATTATCTTCCAGTCCGAAGGTATAAAATATCTTTCGTAATATGCATCATATACACCTTTAAGCTCTGTTAATAAATTATCTTTTGCTACTTTAGGATTATTTGACTTAAGAACACGTACTTTTATTGTATCCCCAGCAGTAAGACCATATACAATCTTATCATCATAATTATTTTTTCTTAAATCGTGAAGTGCAAGAGTATAGTATCCTTCTCCATAGAGTGTGTGACTAAAGTTTCCGGATGAATCTGTGGTAATATTTAATTTATGTTTTGCAGGAATAAAACTTGAATCTGTTAACGATCTATCGCTTTCAAATAAGGTTGCACCTGAATATGGTAAATAAGCTCCAAAGTTCTGAGAATATGCCCTAGTAACTTCAGCAGATAAATTAAAACTTTCTCCCTCAACAACTGTAATCTCTGAAACAAGTTTTCCATCACTCTTTATCCTTGAAAATTTTATATAATTTATTATGTCTTTATATTTATAAAATTCATACACTTCTCCTGATGATTTAAGCTTTGTTGGTTGCTGCAAATATGCAAATACTACCTCATCCCCATCTCGAAGCACAAAATTTTCTGGATAAAATTTACTATTATTAAAGCTCATACCTCTATTTAAATTTGTTAAAAATTCGCTGCCACTAAGATTTAATAATTTATAAAATACTCCATTTATATATACAGCTGTAACATTTGAGTCATTTAGTTTTACATTATTTGAGTTAAATACAAGTGATTTTCCAGTCTCCTGAGATGCTATATTCAAAACATCCTTGACAGTATGCTTTCCAGATGTTAACTCAACTGAAGGATTATAATATCCGCTTAGCCCTTGAATATCTTCACCAACTCTGATATTTAAGCTATCAATTACCTTCAAGGAAACATTTATTGAATCAGAACTATTTTTTAATCCAAAGTGGCAATTGTAAAGAAAATTTGGATAAACATTTTTTATTAGCTCATCAAGATCTACAGATAAATCTCCTTCCGCAGGTGCAGTATGAGAATTCATCCAGTTAAATGCAGCTGTTCTGGAAGATATAAAATTAGTCCAACTTTCAGTAGTATAGTCTGATTCTCTCATCCTTGCAGGGTCATAATACCTAGCAAGATCCTTAATATGATTATATGCACTTAAAGCATTTTCAACTAGTTCTGAGTCTGCAACAATTTTAAGTTCTGAAATTCGTGTACCTAGCTCTGCTGTTGTATCATCTACATTTATTTGGTAAGAAGCCACATTTATAGCTGTAGGACTTGTGGTATTAGCATGATAAAGAGAATCTCGTATATCAATTGCTTGTGATAAAAAGTCTTGCAGACTTTGCCATGTTGGTTTAGTATATTCTATTTCAGAAAGAGTTTTGGCTTCTTGTATTTTTTCGTATAACAAGGTAGCATTTACGTTATCTTTTGATATAAGCTTTGATATAGCAGTATTAAGGTCTAAGGTTGCTTCATTAACATACCCTTGTGTGCTATCTGGATTAGTATTTATCTCAACAGCTCGATTGTAAGCTGTAAGATAATAATCGTAAAAACTTTTTCCTTTACCAATATATTCGTTTCCATTCCAACGGTCATCACTATCATAATATCCTGTCACATCTGTGTCAATTGCTTCCTGTA
>DCPV01000240.1:0-1521 GCA_002323775.1 Firmicutes bacterium UBA1535
ATAAAAAATTCTGAGCTTTTTCCATCAGAACTTATAACAGGAGAGCTTATGGAGATTTTGCCATTTAGCGCATTTTCTTTGAGCTCGTCATCCGGTATACGATTACCATCAAGAAGTAATCCATTTTTATCTGATATTCCTAATGATGCAAAGCCGTGCTGACTTGCTTTATCTTTGAGAAGGCTTAGTTTATCTTTGATTAACTCTGTGTTGCTTGCTAATCTTTTTGTCGTTCCAATATCAGCTACGATATTAGTTAAATTTCTAAGTTCGCTTTCAATAACAAGTGCAGCTGTTTTTGACGTTTCTCCAAGAATGGTTTCCACGGTTTGCTCTGTAGCACGTAAGTTTCCTATGGAATTTATTAGGATGATAATACCTAAGGAGAAAAATATTAAAGGTAAAACAGTAAATAAAATTTTAGATCTTATCGAATTCGTTTTCATTGTGATTCCTTTCCTTTCTAAAATTCTAAAATGATAAAATAAGAAATATTGCAATATACTGATGTCAATCTCTGTTTGAGGATATAGAAGAATGAGTTAATCTTAAATAATCGTATAAAGTTTAAATACATTGGTTTATACAGTATATAATGATTTCCTACCTAATCTTACAATGTTAAATATTGAGATAATTAAATAAAATGTCGAAACTTTGTATATTAGTTACATTATAATAAAATCGTAACAAAAAATCAATATATTTATAATTGCATTATTAAAAAAACTAATACTGTTCTTATTTTCATTTTTCAAGTGAAATTTAAAAAATAGCAGAATTTAATAAAAAATTTCTTATAATTACCAGCGATTATAATAATATTTTTCTTTACAAATGTCTGAAAATTTACTAATATAGCTATAATAGAGATGGAAAGGATTATAAATAAAATGAAAAAAGTAAATAGTATTTTTGATGTTTTAGGACCTATTATGATAGGGCCTTCAAGCTCGCATACAGCAGGAGCAGCACGTCTTGCTAAGATAGCGAGGGATATATGTGAAGAAAGAATAAAAAAAGTAAAATTTTATCTTCATGGTTCATTTGCCAGAACGTATAAGGGACATGGAACTGATAGGGCTCTTGTAGCAGGTATATTGGGATATGAGCCTGATGATGAAAGATTGAGAGATTCGCTACAAATAGCTGATAAGGAGAATTTAAAATATGAATTCGTTCCGGCTGATTTAGGCTTAGTTCATCCAAACACAGTCAAGTTTGAGTTAGAAGATATAAATGGAAAAATAACATATGTTATAGGATCTTCTGTCGGAGGAGGAGCTGTTGTCATTACTAAAATAAATGATTTTGACGTTGATTTCACTGGTGAATATGATACAATAATAACTAGACATATTGATAAGAGGGGTATAATAAGTGAGGTTTCAGGTATTCTTGCTCATAATAGAATTAATATTGCCAATATGAAGGTTTTGAGAAATTCTGGGTCAAAAGAAGCTTCAATGGTTATAGAAATTGACAGTGCCTCTAATAAGAATGTAATTGATACGATAAAAG
>DCPV01000240.1:1552-13363 GCA_002323775.1 Firmicutes bacterium UBA1535
AGATTCTATGAGATCTGTAATAGAAATAAAAAAACCGGGAACGAAATAAAGAAAGGAAAACAATTAAAATGTATAATAATGCAAAAGAACTGCTAAAAGAATGTATGGAAAAAAATCTTCCAATATCTGAAGTGGTTATAAATGATGAAATAGATTCAACAGCTGCAACGAGAGAAGAAATAGTATCAAGAATGAAGAATGTTCTTGATGTTATGAAGAAGTCGATAAGTGACATGGAAGCAAAGGAAACAATGGGAGGAATAATAGGGGGAGAAGCTCAGAAATTAGATGATTATGTTAAAAGCAAAAAAACTATATGCGGAGGCTCAATAAACAGAGCGATGATTCGTGCCTTAGCTGCTGCACAGCACAATGCTTCGATGGGTAGAATTTGTGCAGCACCGACAGCAGGCTCAAGCGGAATAATCCCTGCTTCAATTGTAACTGGTGCTGAGGAGCTTGAATGTGATGAAGATGTGATTATAAGGGGACTTTTGACAGCTTCTGGCATAGGTAAAATAATCATTCAAAATGCAACTGTTTCAGGTGCAGAAGGAGGATGTCAGGCAGAATGTGGCTCAGCAGCAGCGATGGCAGCAGCGGGACTCGTTGAAATGGCAGGAGGAACTCCGAAAATGTCTTTAACAGCAGCAGCAATAGCACTTAAAAATGTTATGGGATTAATTTGTGATCCGATAGCAGGACTTGTTGAATCTCCTTGTTCAAAGAGAAATTCATCTGGAGCAGTCAATGCTATGACCTCGGCAGAGCTTGCTTTATCGGGAATTACAAGTGTAGTAGATTTTGATGAGACAGTAGAAGCTATGTATAGTGTCGGAAGAATGATGCACCCTAATTTAAGGGAAACAGCCTTAGGTGGGATTGCAGTAACTGAAACAGGAATTGAATTATCTAAAAAAGTTCACGGTGAAAATTAAAATTGATATTAGAAAGGGACGTAAATATGAGCAGTTTGAATCTAGCGCAAGAAACAATGTACAATGAAAATCAAAAAATAGTTATAGTTAATAACAATAAGGTTATATATAAAAATGATGGTTTTGGAATAAAACCTTTATATTTAGCATATATGAAGATTAGGGACCAAATGAAAGAAGCTTCCTGTTCTGATAGAGTTATAGGGAAGGCGGCAGCATGGATATACAGAGAAGCGGATATCAAGGAATTGTACTGTGAAGTCATAACTACAAGAGCAAAAAATTTGCTTATTGATAATGGTATAAAGCTGATATTTGTAGAAGAAGTTGAGTTTATAGAGAATAGAGATAAAACCGGAATGTGTCCGGTTGAGACTCTTGCTAAAGATGAAGAAGATTTTGAAAATTTATTAGTTAATATTGAAAAATTTTTAGTTGAAAAAGGCTTATTATAAAAAAGCGAAACAAATTTCGCTCCATAAATACACACTATGATAGTAGAGTCTAATTTTACTCCATCCGTTTTATAATTATAAACAGTAACAGATAAGGGAGAATAGTTTAATATGAACAGAATTAAGCTTAATTCGTATGCGAAAATAAATTTATTTTTAGATGTTATAAATAAGAGAGAAGATGGTTATCATAATATAAAATCTGTCATGCAAAGAGTAGATTTATATGATAAATTACAAATATTTGAAAATAAATCAGGCGTAGAATTATCTTGTGACAATCATAAAATACCAGTTGATGAAAGGAACACTTGTCACAAGGCTGCAACACTAATAAAAGAAAAATTTAATATAAACACAGGTATAAAAATAGCAATAAAAAAGACAATACCATCTGGAGCAGGTCTTGCAGGAGGCAGTTCAAATGCGGCCACTGTGATAACAGGTCTTAATGAGCTTTGGAACTTAGGCATGACTAGCCAAGAGATGCAAGAGCTAGGTGTAAAGGTAGGAGCGGATGTGGCTTTTTGTCTTAAAGGCGGAACTTGCCTGTGCGAAGGACTTGGTGATATAATCACAGAACTGAATCCGTTTATGTGGGAAAATATACTTATAATTAAGCCGAGCTATAGCATTTCTACACCACTTGCATATAACACACTCAAAGAGGATGAACACAATCGTTATATAGACAATAAAATTTTGAATTACATAAATAGCAGTGATTATTATAATACTTGCTTGTCAGTAGCTAATACTCTTGAACTTGCAGCTTTTAGACTACAGCCTAAGATAACTTTAATTAAAGATGATTTAAAAAGCACAGGTGCAATTTCTTCACTTATGACAGGCAGCGGTTCTGCTGTTTTTGGCTTTTATAATGATAAATTTTCTATCATGAAAGCATATGAAATTTTATCTAAAAAATATAAGAGAATATTTATTTGCAAAACTGTAAATAAATAAAGAGTATATAATTCATGTAGAAAAACTATACATTAAATACTACATAACTTTTAAGGAGGATTTTAGAATATGGGTGGAGTAACATTTCCAGTAGCTTTTTTCGGGGGCATAACTTCATTTTTTTCACCTTGCATACTTCCGCTTATACCAGCATATATAGCGTATGTCGCAGGTGTATCAATTGATGATAACACAAAAAAAGGAAAGTTTTTAATATTTACGAGAACAATAGGATTTATAATTGGATTTACAATTATATTTATGATTTTGGGCGGAGCTGTTTCTGCTTTAGGTGGTTTCATCTCGAAAAATATGAAGACTTTCAGATTTATAAGCGGAGCGATAATAATAATTTTAGGATTTAATATGCTTGGTCTTATAAAATTAAAATTTTTTAATTTTACGTCTAATATGAGGACTCCTAAAACTAAAGGCTTTTTAGGTTCAATTTTGATGGGAATGTCTTTATCTATAGGCTGGACGCCTTGTATAGGTACAGTTTTGGCTTCAATACTTTTTATGGCTGCGGGTCAAACAGGTTTTGGGCAAGGAGTAATGCTTTTGCTTGTATATTCGTTAGGCTTTGCAATACCATTTATCATAGTGTCATTTATACTTAATTTATTTGACAAGAATATGGCAAAATTTGAGAAAGCAAGTGTTTATATAAATAAGATAGGCGGAGTAATTATAATTATTGTTGGTATATTGATAATGTTTGATAAATTAACAATTATAAATAGATTTTTATAAAAATTTTATAGAGGGAGAGTAAAATTGCAATGAAAAAAATATTTATTATATTATTGCTTATGGCAATGATGCTTGTTAGTGCTTGTGCAAAGGATAAGGCTGAAATTCCGAAAGATGTTGAAGGTGCAACAAATGAGGTATCAAATACAGAAAGAAAACCAGTTATGGCTCCAGATTTTGAGCTAAAGGACATGGAAGGCAATACAGTAAAACTTAGTGATTTCCTTGGTAAAAAGGTTATGCTTAATTTTTGGGCAACATGGTGTAAATTCTGTGTTCAGGAAATGCCTGATTTGATGAAGCTGCAAGAAGCACATAAAGACGACTTAGTAATATTGTATGTGAATGTTGGAGAATCAAAGGATAAAGTACAAAAATTTATTGATGAGCATAAATTAACAGGTACAGTACTTTTAGATGAAAAAATGGAAGTAGCATCTATGTATGGAGTAGACGCATATCCAACAACATTTGCTATAAATGAAAAAGGTGAAATGATAACATCTTGGAAAGGCATGATGGATTCCAATTTAATGGAGCAAATGTATAATGTAATAAAATAAGATAAAAATCAAAGAAAATATTTTATTTTCTTTGATTTTTTTATTGTATTAAGCTTTTCTCTTAATTTATTTTGTATCCTTAAATTTTTTGACAACGACAGTTTTCTTCTTCATAACTTAAACGATTTTAGTAACATAAAAAGAAGCTTAGTTTTTAAAATCTGACAAGCAATAATATTGATAAGTAATTATATTAATAGCTAAAAAGACGGCAATTGCCGTCTTTTTATTTTTACCTGATAATAAGCGTGTTATAACTATAAGAAATACACCATATCATCAATTTATTTGATTTATTGTTTAATATAAAAGTAAAGTATTAGCCTCTAAAAATATTACAGATTACTCATGTATTACAAGGAATATTACGGTTATAATTTAGTTAGTATTAATTTAAGAAATCAACCCGCTCATATGGTAATCATGAAGGCACAAAAGATAAATTTCTTTTTTTTCTTTTAGTTTATTTATATAGTCTATATGTGCATACACATCATTATATTATAGGCAAAATGATTATACAATATAAGCATATAGTTGGATTAAGGATGGTGAATTAAAATGATTTTAGATTATAAATCTATAGGTACACGTATTAAAAATCTGCGTATAAATCAGAATATGACACAGGAGAGACTAGCAGAGTTTGCTGGGTTATCCATAACTCATACAAGTCATGTTGAAACTGGCAACACTAAGGTGAGTCTTCCTTCGCTTGTGAAAATAGCAAATGCTCTTGGAGTGACCTTGGATGAACTTGTGTGCGATAGTATTATCAAGGGAAAAGCAGTATTTGAAAATGAACTTGCCACAACGATAAGCGATTGCAGCGAATTGGAAATTAGGATAATTTCTGATATGGCTAAGGCACTCAAAAAAAGCATGCGTGAAAGAATAAAATCTTGACTAAATGATATAAAAAAACTAGATGAATATATATTTGATTTTTTAAAAATATGGTAAAGTAATGAAAACAAATTACAAATAAATAAAAGGTAATATATATTTCTACATTTAGTATATTACTATATATTGAAATATATAATTTTTTGTGATAGAATAAAAGAAATGGAGATGTTATAATGGAATACTTAACAGTAAAAGAAGCTGGAGAAAAATGGGGTATCGGCAGTAGAATGGTAACACTGTACTGTGCAAATGACCGAATTAAAGGCGTTGTGAAAAAAGGGAATCTTTGGTTAATTCCTGAAGATACTCCAAAACCGAATGATATGAGAAGAAAGTCTTCTAAAAAATAAGTGCTTGTATCAATACTTAAAATTGAAAGGCATGTTCTCCATTAGCAGATTGGAGGAAAATAAATGCAAAAAAAAATAAGTAAACAAAATAATTATTATTTTTCGGACAAGCTCAAAAGACGGCTTGACCAAATATCCCAGCATCCGTTAACTGTTGTGGAAGCACCGTCGGGCTTTGGGAAAACAACGGCCGTCAGGGAATATTTTAAAAAGAACCTGCCCCATCGTGCTCGTGAATATTGGTATACATGTCTTGGTGAACCTGCTTCTATAGCATGGATGGGGATTTGTAATTTGTTTTCAAATGTAAATAACAAGGTAGCTAATGATCTGAGAAACCTTAAGATGCCTACTATGGACACATTGTTTTATATGGCTACATATCTAAGAGATATTTATTGCGAGACAGAAACATACTTAGTGGTAGATAACTATCAGCTTATTAACTGTGATATTCTATCTGAGTTAATAAGTGTTTTTTCCATGCACGAAAACCCTAAACTGCATATGATATTTATTACTCAGCAATTAGAAGTTAAACAGCAAATTTCAATTCATAATAGTAGTATTTATAATATTGATGCCGCATCATTTTTCTTTAACAGAGAAGGCACCTTTAGCTTGTTTCAAATGGAGGGTATTCACCTGACTGATGATGAACTTGAAAAAATATTTATGAGTACTGAGGGCTGGGTATCCGCTATTCGTCTTCAAATGATAAATTTTATAGAAACAGGTTCACTTGAACTTGCAACTGATATTGAAAAGCTGGTAGAAAAAGCTATCTGGAACAATCTTACATCGGAAGAAAAAGATTTTTTACTGTCGGTTTCGGTATTAAAAAGCTTTACAGTGCGTCAGGCGGCTATCATGTTAAATCAAGATACCATTCCTGAGAGAATAGAGGAATTTCTTAAAAATAATGATTTTATAAAATATCTTCCGGATAAACATCTTTACAGTATTCACAGTATTTTGCAAAACTATCTGCAAAACCGCCTTTATGATCAAATGCCAGAGGCTTACCACAGACAGATATTTTATAAAGCTGGAGTTGCCTGTGCTTCTATATCGCAGTATTTTCCTGCTGCTGAATTTTTTTATAAGCTCAGAGATTTTGATTCCATTTTTTCTTTACCATTTAGTCGTGAGTATTTGGATGAGCAAAAAGAAAAAATGTCAATTGTTTTTTTTACAACGTTAATTAATGAATGTCCAGATGAGATATTGTGTAAGTATCCATTTACCATGATAGTATTCGGTTATCTAACTCTAATGAGAGGGCATTTTAATGAATATCAAAAATTGTGCAGACTGATTTGTCATGTGATTCAAAATGAAATGGGTTTTAATCAAGAACAATTACGAAAAATAGATGGTGAATATGCAGTTTTAGCTTCCTTGGGGGAATTTAACGATATTGATAAAATGAGAAAGTTGCAGCAGAGAGCATGGGAACTTTTGGAGAAACCTACTGATATGATTAAATCAAACACTCCATGGTTATTTGGTTCAACCTCAGTATTAAGCATGCTTTGGCGTGAATCAGGCAATTTGGAAAATGTGCTGAAGCAAATGAATGAAAGTAAATCTTTATATCATAAGTTAGCATGTGGGCATGGTGCAGGCTCGGGATACCTTATAAAAGCGGAAGCAATGCTTATGCAGGGCGAAGATAATAAGGCTGAAATTCTATGTCATAAAGCACTGTATAGTGCACGTAGCTACCATCAGATTGACATTTGTATCTGTGCTGAACTGGTTCTTGCACGTATTGCTATCTTGCGAGGAGATGTTGAAAATTATTTTGCAGTAATAAAGAATATACAAGATTATGCGAGGCAAAATTCCAGTATATACATATTGCGTATAGTGGAGTATTGCATGTCAATTATAAGTCTTGTTCTTCAAGTCAAAGATTATGTTGCTCCATGGTTTTATGACATAGAAAGTATAAAAAAAGTATTAAACGCTCCTGTTATTCCCCATGCACTACTACTTCACTTGAGGCTTTTACTTATGGATAAACATTATAATGAGTTTTATGGTGTTTGCCAGATTGCTTTAGATGAGTCAAGAAATCAGACAGGTAATATAAAGTATATGATGCCACAGCTTTATCAACTTATCTTTCTTACTGTAGCAAAATTTAATAATGGAGATTACCTTGAGGCACAAGAATATCTCAAGCAAGCTCTTGTAATTGCACTGCCAGATAAAATTTATCTTCCGTTTTCCATAATAGTAAGAACATCAAATTCTGTTTTGGAATCTTTAAAGAGCTCAACAACAGACAAAAATAGCATAAATGCTTTAATTGAGCTTGGAAGACGTCAAGAAAGAGGTACGAAGACCATCAGAAAAGCTATCATTTCTCATAAATCGCCGCTGACACCAAGAGAAAGAGAGATTGCTCTGCTTGCAAGACGCAGGTTGAGTGCAAGGGAGATTGCTGTTGAGCTGTATATCTCTGAAAAAACTGTGCGGACAATCCTTAGAAGTGTATACAGTAAGCTTGATATTCATTCAAAAACAGAGCTTGCTAATAAAGAATTCTGACAAAATCCAAATATACTACATAATTGAGTATGAAAAAAATAATCTATTGTACTATCTAATGCAGTAGATTATTTTTTTGTTTAAATAAAGCCACATCTCTAGTTTTAATAACAAAATATAGAATTTATCGTTTCTAATCTTCATTATCAGTAGCCATAAAATGGAAAATAATTGATTTAATATCTCCATAAAATTAGAAAGTAACATGGTCTATATTGAAAAATATGTAGAATTTTGTAAAAAATACTACAGAACAGAGTATGAAAAAAAACATTTTATACTATAGAATAATTAATTAAATAAATTCGGAAAATCCGATAATAAGGAGGAAAATAAGGTTTATGAAAAATTTATCTGTAAGTAAAAAGTTAATTGTTGGTTTTGGAATCGTGCTTATTTTAATGCTGTTATCTATTGTTTTTTCCATAAAAAGTATTGATGATATCAGTCAACAGGTAGAGTTATATGGACAGTATACATTGCCAAACAACACCAGCGTTTGGACAATTAGAAGGGATATCGTATCAGCACAGCGTTATATGGCTAGGGCCTTTGCAGAAAAAGATGCAAAACAAATAGAGATCTTAATGGCACAGGCCGCTGAAGATGGAAAAGCAGCACTTGATGAACTTAACAAATATGCCTCTAATCAAAGAAATACAGACCGTGATGAGAAAATTAGAGAAGTAAAAGCATTAATAGAACAGGCTGGTTCAATAAGACTGCAAATTACAGAATTGCTAAAAATTCCATCTGATGCAAACCTGCAAAAGGGATATACGATGTTTTTAAATCAATATATGCCTCCTTTCGATCAAACAGCTGAAATTCTGAGAGAATTCACTGATACGGCAAATGAACGTGCGGCACAGCAAAAAGTCAATTCGCAAAACGCTGTGAGGTGGGCTTGGATACTGCTTATTTCATGCTCAGTAATTTCTATTGTACTCACGATATTGGTAACAATCGCAATAAGAAAATCCATCTTGAATCCAGTCAAGGAAATTGCGTACGTATTTGGAGAAATATCTAAGGGAAATATGAGGAGCGAGATTAAATACGAAAGTCGTGACGAAATGGGACAAATGGCAAAACTCATTCAAGAATCTAATCAATTGCAAGGCAATATATTAGCAGATGTAATTGGAAAATTTATAAGGATATCTAAAGGGGATTTGCAAATTAGTGTGGATTTAGATTATCCCGGTGACTTTGCGGTACTAAAGGATACAATTGAGGATACTGTGTCTGCTCTGAGTCATACTATGAAAACTATCAATAATGTTGCCGAGCAGGTCAGTGACATTGCCGAGCAGGCTGCAAATGGGGCTCAGGAACTTGCTGCGGGTTCAACAGAGCAGGCTTCTTCTGTTGAGGAACTGAGCAGTTCAATTACAATAATATCAGAACAGGCTGAAGAAAACTCATCTAATGTTAAAATCGCAACTCAGTATGTTGAGGAAGCTTGTATAGGAATAAATAATGGAAATAGACACATGGAACAGCTTACAGAAGCTATGACAAATATTGAATCTTCTTCTACTCAAATTGCAAATATAACGAAAGCTATTGAAGATATCGCATTCCAGACCAATATTTTGGCGTTGAATGCAGCGATTGAGGCAGCTCGTGCAGGAAATGCCGGTAAAGGATTTGCTGTTGTGGCTGACGAGGTGCGTAATCTTGCCGCAAAATCAGCTGAAGCGGCTAAGCAGACTGCAGAATTGATTCAGCGTTCGACAGTCACCGTAGCTGAGGGCTCGCAAATAACAATCAAAACTGCACAAATTTTGAGTGATGTAGGAGATAAAGCTCTAAAAGCAAATGACAGCATTGTCAAAATTGAGAAATCATCCTCTGAACAAGCTGTTGCAATTGAACAGATTATGCAAGGTCTCACTCAAGTATCCACTGTGGTACAGACCAATGCAGCTACCGCAGAGGAAAATTCCGCTACAAGTGAGGAAATGTCAGCTCAGGCGATTGTATTGCGTGAAGAAGTTAGAAAGTTTAAATTGAATTCTTAATATGAAACAGACAGCAGATTTTCTCAAATACTCTGCTAAAATGGTATATATATAGGAAAGAGGGGCAATTAATATGAGCGATAATTATATTCAATATACCAATGATATTCTGCCTTTTGGCATTGGATATCTAAGATTACTTATGAACAGCTTCAACAAAGCTGAAGATTGTATATTTTTAGATATAAATCAAAGATTTGAAGATATGACAGGTTTGAACAGAGAAAATGTCATCGGGAAAAAAGCTTCGGAAATATTTCGAAGCATAAAGAACAATGGTTTTGACTTGGTTTCATTCTATAGTGATATTGTCTGTTCCGGAAAGACACAGGAAATTACACAATGGATAGATGAGATTGCAAGATATTTAAAGATTACAGTTATTCCTTCAGATCAAATATCGTTTATGATTGTTATTCGAGAGGAAAATGAAGAATTTATCAATAATGACGAAGGGATTCCTCGTGAACTGGAAAATCTAAATACTGTGTTTAATAGCACTAATGATGCTGTCAGTCTTTTGGAATACAGAAATGGGAAATATTACTATGTACAGAATAATGCAATTCATCAAAATTATACAGGTTTTAGGGATATAAAAGGAGTAGACCTTATTGAAGTAGTTGGTGAGGAGGTTGGACAAACACTGCAAAAATACTATGAGCAAAGCATAAATACTGGACAGCCGACTAGCTATGAACAGGAATTCAAATTTGTATCAGGAAAACATATTTGGAAAACAAAGGTTACTCCGATATATAGTAAAAACGGGAAATGTTATCTCTTATGCTCTAGCGAGGATGCTTCAAAACTCAAAAAAATGGAAGAAGAAAATGATGCACTTATCCAGCGTTTGCAGTCTATGTTTAATCAGCACAGTGCAGTCCAGCTTATTATTAATCCTGCATCTGGGTGCATCGTCGACGCTAATCCAGCTGCCTGCAAATTTTACGGTTACTCTCGAGATGAGCTTTTTAAGCTTAAAATTCAGGATATCAATATGCTCCCACACGACCAGCTTGAGGAGAAATTCCAAAGTGAATTAAGAGGTCAGAATTATTTTTCATCCATTCCATATCGATTAAAAAGCGGAGAGATTAGGCTGTTGGATGTCTACTCATGTCCAATTGATGATGGTGAGGATAAGCTTCTCTACTCTATTATATTTGATGCAACACAACGAGAAGTCTATCGTAACGAATTGTTTCAAGAAAAGGAACTGCTTAAAACAACTCTGCAATCTATAGGAGATGGCGTAGTCACAACAGACAACAACGGCATAATCACTAATCTTAACAATGTTGCGCAGGAGTTAACGTGCTGGGATAACAACTTGGCTATTGGTAAATCTTTTACAGATGTGTTTATTCTAAAAAATGAGGAAACAGGGCAGCCGGTAGACAGCCCTATTCAAAAAGTGCTTGAAACTGGTCGAATTGTTGGACTGGCTAATCATACAGAGTTGGTAAATCTTAAAGGTCAGTATATACCTATTGCCGATAGTGCAGCGCCTATAAAAACAAAAGATGGAAAGACTCATGGAGTTGTTATGGTGTTTCGTGATGTCAGCGATGAAAAAGAGCATAGTAAGCAAATCCGATTTTTAAGCTATCATGATGCTTTGACTGGTCTTTACAACAGGCGATATGTTGAAAAAGCTTTAGGTCAGCTGGATTGTGCTGAAAACCTACCGTTAGCTATCATTATGGGCGATGTTAATGGACTAAAAATCACTAATGATGTATTTGGACACAAAGCTGGGGACTCTCTGTTACAACATGTAGCTGTACTGCTTGAGAAACACTGCAATGAGGATGCCTTAATTGCACGTTGGGGCGGTGATGAATTTGTTGTTTTTATGCCTAAAACTAATTTGAAATTGGCGGAAGAAATCATACAAAAGATTAAAAGCGATCGCATCGCTATAGACGGAAGTGATTTGCACCTTAGTCTTTCACTTGGATGTGCGATAAAAGCCACGATGGAAAAGAGCGTTGAAACCTCTTTAAGAGAAGCAGAGGAGTATATGTATCATCAGAAACTTTTAGATGGTAAAAGCTATCGAAATGCAATTATCAATACGCTTCTTGTGACTCTTTATGAAAAAAGTATGGAGACAGAGGAACATTCGAAAAGGATGGAGACATATTGTCATTCCATAGGTAGAAAGCTTTGGCTTTCATCTAAAGAGCTGGATGAACTCTCATTGCTTGCTCTTTTGCATGATTTAGGGAAAGTTGGAATTAACCCCAATATATTAAAAAAGCCCGGAACACTTACTGCTGATGAGT
>DCPV01000240.1:13429-15847 GCA_002323775.1 Firmicutes bacterium UBA1535
ACGACATCCGGAAATTGGTTATAGGATTGCGCAAGCGACACCGGAGCTTGCGATTGTTTCAGACTATATTCTTTCACACCATGAACGATGGGATGGAAACGGATATCCACGCAAACTGAAAGGAGAAGAAATTCCTCTGCTTTGTCGTATTCTTGCAGTAACAGATGCCTTTGACGCTATGACAAATGACCGTGCTTATCGAAAGGCTATGAGCAGAAAAGAAGCGCTCCTTGAGATTGAGAGGAATTCTGGTTCTCAATTTGACCCAACTATAACAAGTCTCTTTATTAACACTATTATGGATGAGGATACCTGCGTTTAAAAGGATTACTATACATTAATTAATATTAAAAAAGAGGGTGAGCTATGAATCAGGTTATTTTAAAAACTAATAAGAGATACTTTGCTTTTGTTTCAGTTTTAGTAATACTGCTATTTTTCATTGTTTTTATTCCAATGAGAAACGAGCTTAAAAAACAATCAATAGAAAATTATGCTTTACTTGCAAAATCGAAACAACAGACTATTGTTGCATTAGTCAATAGCTGTGTATCAAATGCAAATGGGCTATCCAGCAGAACTGCTATAAGAGATTATATAGTAGATTTTAACAACCATAATTTGAGCTGGTCGGAGCTTGTAAGTCTAACTGAATCAAAATATAATGATGGGGTAAAAGTAATTAAAAATATTAACCTTGCTGTAAGATATGTATCTGATAAGCCATTGGTCGTATGCAATCAAGGGGAAGCAGATATTGATAAATACAAGAGTTTATTTAATAATCCAATGAAAATTGAATATAAATTTGAAGAAAAAGTAGATAGCTTAAAAATAATAGTTTACTCTCCGATTATATTTCAAAACGAGTTAATTGCTTATGACATCATTGTAGTTAATATATTGGAACAGTTTAATGAATTGTCTAAGGACGGATTTAATGTTAAAATTATAAAGTCCAACAATCAGTTGTTAAAAAATATTAAAACAGAGAAAATATATGAGAAATACTCAATCAATAAGCACAATTACATGTGTATAGCAAAACCTATTGATAATAATTATTTAATTTTTATAAGTAAATTGACAAATGATGTTTTTGTGAATATCAATAAAGTGTCATTGTTTAGTATCACTGGATTTACATTGGGTCTGGTATTGATTTTTTTTATGATTCATATGAATTTAGTTAAAGTGGCAAATAGATTAATTCAGAAGATTGAGAACAGCAGAGATACTTGTATGAACTATGCCAATCATGATTTTTTAACCGGAGCATATACAAGGTTTTATTTTGATAACTGGATTAAAAATAAAGATACAGTAGGTCAGTTTGTTGTTGTGATGATAGATATTGATTCTTTTAAAAGCATCAATGATACTTATGGACATGAAATAGGTGATGATGTACTAAAATTTATAACTCACAATTTAGTTGGTGCTTTGCATGAGAATGATTTCGTAGTAAGATTTGGCGGAGATGAATTTATTGCAGTATATGAAGGAATAAGTGCAGACAATGTCAATAAAATATTTAGCAAAATAAACCATAATATTAGTGATTTAAACCAATTTGAATTTAAAATTTCAATATCCTATGGAATAGAAGAAGTTAAGTCTTTAGATACCATATATGATTCAATCAAAAAAGCTGATAAAAAAATGTATGAGAATAAAAGAGAAAACAAGCTTAAATAAGTGGTCTGTGCTGATGAATCTTTATGCTGTGAAGCAAAAACAGATAAGGCAAATTGAATTCTATATTTAAAATACTTTTGTAAAATCCTAATTATCAAATTATGCACATATGCAATTTATCGGAATATTATGTCTGTATGATGTAAATTTTTCAGAAAGGACCTAATATTATGAATGATTGTAGTGTTAAAATATATTTCCCCAAAAAAATATTAAAAGGAGCTGGTTTGAGAGATAGTTCTTTTATCCCAGCTTGGGTTTATAGAATAAAGATTATAATTAATAATTATAGTGAATATTTCAAAATATGCTCTTTAAATTCCACTTTTGCAAATGGATTAAGATATTTAGGCAATATCAAGGTAGAAGGACCGGATAGCGAAATTTCAGAATTTATAAAGGTTGTTGAGCCAAACGAAAAGGTTGGAAATAATAATTTGATATTATTTGCAAATAATTTTAAACTTTCTCCGATGTCGGAAAATATTCTAAGTTTTGATTTAGCCTTATATGACAAATATACAGACAATTCTTTGGAAAATTCGGGAAGCAAAATACCTCATAAAGCTATCCTTAACGTTAATACATATTTATTATCAGATGGAGAAATTTCATACGATAACATAACAAGCGAAGTCATGGACTACGAAATCAAGCTTAGATGCGATGAGGAAAAAATGGGTATTGGAGATGAAGCAAAGCTCTATATAGAGTGCAAAG
>DCPV01000240.1:15934-17931 GCA_002323775.1 Firmicutes bacterium UBA1535
TGGCCTATCTAAAAAGCGTAATTGATAGTGGATTTAAGTACATAAGTCAAAGCTCAAACTATGAGCCATCAAAGCTGTATTCATATGATAATCGCACAATACTGAAATGGAGCTTTGATGTGGTAAATCCATCAGAGTGCAAGAGGATAGCATTTAAAATAAAATTGAAAAATAAATACAATGATGATACAGAAATAAAAGTAGGAGATACTCTTATTAACAGCATAAATTCAAACGGAGTAAACAATTCGTCCTATAATCAATGCCCGGATACAAGCAAATGCAATATTTTAGTAGTTAAATAACTGTAAAAAATCAAAGAGAAAATTTCTTGTTTTCCTTTGATTTTTTATTTTAGCTTTAAAAGGCCATATTAATGTTTTAAGGGGATGTACTATATCGTACTGTCCCATCAAATTGTAATTTTAATGTAATAAATAAGCCCCCTCTATGTAATATAATGAAAACATAATAAATTATGAGTTTCAAGAAAGGAGTGAGTTATAATGAAAATAAAATTACAAAAAATGATTGCAATGTTTCTTTTAATATTGCTGATTTTACCTATGCTCACATCTACTGTCAACGCTTTTGAATACTCAGATGTTTTAAGTGAAAGTACAAGAGAAATTTTGAAAATTTTATCAGTATATGGCTTGATGTATGGTTACGATGCTGAAAGCTTTAAGCCTGGAAATTGCGTTACAAAAGCTGAAATGGCTAAAATAGCTACAGTTTTATTAGGCTATGAGGAATTTACTAGAGGAATGGAATCAAGCTACTCAGATATGAAAGGTCACTGGGCTGAAAGATATGTTGATATAATCAATGAACTAGGTATTTTAAAAGGTAATGATGATAATACCTATGAACCTAATAAATATATTACTTATACAGAATCTATAATTGCTGTATTAAAAGTATTAGGATATAAAGACTCAGCTGTTTCTAACAACAGTGTTGAAGGCTATATGAGCTTAGCAAAAAGTTTAGGCTTACTTAAAAATTTAAACAATCCAAGTATATATATGACAAGAGAAAGCTTGGCAAATCTTGTATATAACGCTTTATTTACTGATACTGTCGAGATAAAAAATGATAAGCTTAATTCAACAGGTAAAGTTCTTATTAACAATATAGGGAAAAAGGTAACTGAGAAAATAGATGATGTTTTTGCACTTAATCATTCGTATATTGATTTAAGTGATTATATGTTAAATGTTTGTGATGTTTATTATAATATTAGTGGCAAAATACTTCTTATAGAAAAACCATTATATAGAACCATAGAAGGATATGTGACAGCTGCGGTATCTACGAACATAATTTTTTTAAGTGATAGCTTCCAAAATAAGAGTCAGTATAATTTAAGTGGTATACCGGTTATTTTTAATGGTTTAAAAACTAGAGTAACAAACGAGGATTTAAAAAATTCTCATGTAAAACTCTTGATGAATAATAATTCGGATATTATAGGTGCAGTTGTATATAAAATAACTGATAAAGCAGTCATTGATGCGAGGTCATTGTACAAGAATGGAGATGTAAGTTTTGCAGGAAAAACCCTTCCTAAGCTTGATGGCAATGTTTCACTTGAACGTGTAAAAGTAACAGGTGATGCAACAGACCTTTATGATATACAAGAGGACGATTTAGTGTATTTTTATGAGACAAAGGAAGATAAAAACAATAAGAGTGTTTTAACTGTTAATGTTGTTAGAAAATATGTTTTAGGTACTTATTATGGAACAGGTATGCGTTCATATGAACCATTCTTTGATATAGATACAAAGTATTATAGATTAAGTTCTGATTTCAGGGCGAAAGATGATTTATCATCTGATAATGTAGGAGATAGCATAAAGGCAATATTAGATGTAGATAGTAAAATAATCGAAGCTAAGATTTTAAAATACAATAAAGAGCCGGAAAAATACGGAATGATAATCGATGTTAAAAATTCTATATCCAATCAATTGCCGATAATTACTATTATA
>DCPV01000251.1:0-15393 GCA_002323775.1 Firmicutes bacterium UBA1535
GCTGTCACAAAATTAGTTTTGAGACAGCCTTTTTCTATAATTTAAAATATAAAATAGCTTCAATATTTCCTTATAATTCAAGAATATTTTATTTTGTTTTTCTAAATCATTGCATCAACAACACAATGCAAAAAAATATTTAGAATTTAAAAAAGACTAAGTATAACGCCTAATAAAACATTATAACATCACCTTAGCAGCCTTATCTAAAAAATTTTGCGGCCATGGATGAGTAAGCATAAAATTCATTGTGCTATTGTCATATCTGCATTTATTTTTTATAATTTTAAAGCTCTCTGTTATAGATAATAAGTTTTTCAAGATATGAGCTTGAGGATCTAACGCATGTATATATTTACCGCTTGCTTTATCTCTTTCCCAAAACCTGGTATAACTACAGTCTCTAATTTCAAAATGAAGATGAGCTCCAGTACTAACTCCTGTGTTTCCCATATGACCTATTGTTTCTCCTGCTTTAACTCTTTGTCAGACTTTTACCTCTAGCTTTTGCATATGAGCATACAAACTACAAAATCCGTTGTGTTATATTACAACATAATAGCCATAGGCTTTTATATCTTCTTTAGAGACAAGAACTACGCCATCAGATACAGAGTAAATATAATCTCCTTCTTTACCGTTAATAACTGGTCCTATATCTATGCCGTTATGATACTCCATTCCTAACAGTTTTCTAGCTCCAAATGAGCTAGTTACTCTTACGCTGTCTGTCGGATTACATCTTAGAGCTATCGCCATTTTGGTCCTCCTTGTTTATTCTTGTAGCGTCGACCATACCCTCTCCTATTATGTACACAATTAATGTAGACGCTGCAGTAATTAAAGCTACAACTTGTTCTATTATCAGATTGTCCACCCCAAAAGCAATTACCAAAGCTGTAATAAAACCAATCAATGCAGTCCAAAACTCTCTACTCGTTAGTTTTTGTTTCCAATTAATTTTCATCGTCTAAATCCTCCTTAGAATTTTTACTTTTACTTGTTTTAATCCAGACGAGAACCTCACCCTCTAATCCACAAAATGCAAATACACATGATATTAAGGTTGCGGGCTCATTACCCGTCTTATAAAATAATAAGCACATTGCTATAATAAACAGCAATAAAAAAAGAAACATATATACTATAAGTTTCTTACTAAACTTAGTCTTTTTCATTTTCTAAATCCTCAATTCGATGATTAGCAACCTTTATTTTTTCCAGAATAAGATTATTGCTTTCTTCGAGTTTATACACGCGTTCTATAACCGAGTTATGTTTATCTACCTTTTTCTCTAGTTGCTCAATTCGGTAATTTGTAAGCCTATTTGCTGTTACAATTCCACCAAATGGTTCCTACCATTGCTATTAATGCTACCACAATTTCATTACTCATATACCACCTCACACGTTTTTAAGACATAAAAACAGCACCTATAACGGTGCCATTATTATACCTATTAATGTTGTAGCTTGTCGCTTTTTCTTGTAAAATTTTTCACTGTAATCTCAATCTTTATCTTTCTATATTATTTAATTATAAAATTCGTAATAGTCGCAGGTGAACCATTGCTAACAACCCTATATTGCGTTATTTTAGGAATTGTTGAATGAACATATTCTACTGCTGGACGATTATCAATGCTGAGTAAACATCTAACACCTTGAAACAAAATTCTAAATCTTACAGAGCTTGTATTGCTATTATATGAATTATCTTCTGTATAACTATTTTCAACTGGGTGAATACGTAATACATTTTCTTTATAAGTCCAAACAACTTCTGGGTCGCCGTCATCTACATCATAAATAATATGACACATTATTCTAAAAGAACCATCTGTATTTTCTAACCAAACCTGATAATTACCTGTTGCATTATGCGGTTTTAATGTAAGTTCAATACTTGTAGGTGTTATTTCTGTCGGCAGAGAAAATAACCGCCAACTAAGATTTGAAAATGTAAAATTATCAAGCTTAAATAACTCCCTGCTATACACTTTCCTATTAACTCCTCCAACAACAGCATATATTTCTTTAATTTCTTTGTTTACTCCGCCAACACTTAAATAAGCCTCTTTTATTTCTCTGTTAACTCCGTCCTTACATAAAAAAAGCGTCATAAAATCACCCCCATAGAAATCTCAGGAATTGACGTTATACTTTTACAAACACTCTTGACTATTTTTTGTTTACTCATTTTTTCACCTCATGATTTATTCTACTGATATAATATCAAATAAAAAGTATCATGAAGTATCAACTTTATTTAATTTGAAAATGTCCGTAAAATGTCTATAATGCGGACATTATTCTATAGGATATACAGTTATAACCATTAAATCAATTAAATCCTCGTCCGTTAAAAGATTTACTGTCTGCCACAACGCAACATTTTTAATATTTTGCTCTTTAGTGTTCAACTTGCTTTCTATCACTCTCTTTTGTAGATTAAAATAATAACTTATTTCCACGTTATTTACCTCCTAATAATTTAGTTTCTATTTGTAAAGGCATTGTATTTACTTGCAATACCTCTAATTGTGTTATGCATTCTTGTAAGAGTTCTAGTTCAGTTTTTTGTGGTTTTGGTTTTTCAATCAAAATAATGTCTACTAGACTATTATTTTCTACTACAAAATCAATATAGGGATAATTATTTCTTATTTTTTCCGATAGCTCTAATTGACTGACATCATCCACTATAAATATTAATTCTTCATCAACTCCGAAATTGCCGTCTGGCACTTCGCTATTATATAAAGTTTTTGATTTATCTTTATAAATAATCATGTATGTTTCCCTCCCTCCTAATAATAAAACGCATTATAAAAAGGTCTAGCTGTGGTCATACTATATCCTGTTGTTGATAGCAAATACACTTCGAGGTTTAGTCCATTTAATTTATATCCTATATAAAAATTTCCCTCATAGGTTATACCACGAACATACTTGACATTACTTAAAAATTGACCGCCTTCTACTCCTGTATAAAAATGTGCAGGGGTTACGTTCTGACCAATAAAATATATACAAGGTGTTACATATAAAAAGTTGATATTTTCACCAACCATCACATAACAAGTCTGTAGAAATATTGTATCAACCACTTCAGTTAGAGGTATAGTGTTCAATAAGAACGGAGTATTGGCTAGATAATTTCGAGCTGGTATTGTTCCATCTGTCTGAATACGTCTATTCGCTGTTGTAATAACTTAAACACTTCTTCTGGATTTAAAATAGAAAACTCTGCATTCTCAGAATACAGAGTAAAATTTAATGTATTTATTCTTAATTCAGCACTTATAGGGTCCACTTCTTCAAGAATATTAGCAGATATTAAATCATCATCGCTAAACAATTTTATTTGTCCAAAATCCAACTGTACAAGCTTTAAATATCTGTATGGTTTATTTGTACTGTAGAAAGTAATTACTATTTTCTTATAATTTTCAATTACATTGTCAGCAAAATATACTGTTCTACTTGGGTTAAAATTCATATCAGATAATAAATTATTGATACCATCATACCACTTCACGTTTAAGCTATTACAATAATCATTAGTAGGTTCATGGAATGTAAATGTTAATCCAAGGCTGCTATGCAGTTCTGTAAATTCTATTGTTAGTACAACAGGTATTGTGAACTCTCCATTTTCATCACTCATAGAAGCAGACCATAGACCAAAATCATGTTCTATAGTATTATCCGGAAACAGCTCAAAATTCCCGTCAAGACGGAAGTAATCTTTTTCTAAAGTCGCATATTTTCTTATTTCCAATTCATCACGTTTTAATTGCCGCATATCAACGAAGGGCTGTTTATGCTTTGCTATAAAGGTACCATCAGGCTTAGCAGTTACATCTACTAACCCAAAACTTATCGCCGCTTTAGTTCTCATTTAATCAGCTCCTTGCTAGCTCTTTAGCGATGAAATTAACAGTCAAGTCCTGCCAATAATTCCTCTGTTGTGTTTTCTTTAACATCTTATCCCCAACATTAGAAAAATAAGCGATAAAAGTGTAGTCTCCTACCTCGTCCGGTACTGTAACTATATGGAACTCTACGGGTTCCGTGAGCTTATTCCAAAGCCTTTTATACTCAGCGGAATCTTTTGCAATTCTAAGGCGCAACTGATAATTGAAATAAACTCCTATCAGTTCCCTTTATAGTCAACCATCATCTGTACGTTTTGCAAACTTATCTAAGAAGTCAGCTTTCCTTGTTATTTCTAAAACTGGCACCCTGAAAGTCATTCCATCTATTTTTATCATTTATGCACCTCCTATTACAAGCTTAGTTCCAACTCTGCTATTTTCTTTATCAATAATATTTAACTATATCAAGCAATTAAAATTTAAGACTTGATTATTATGTGCAGTTAAATATCAAGACAAAAAACATGGACATTATATTTTGTTTTTGAATGTCCATGTATCATTTTCATAATTCTTTAGATTAATTCATTTATTGCTCATTTACTTTACATTCTAATCATTATCACTGCTCTTTGACAGCAATTTTTTATATGTCAGCTCTATAGCAAATACACCTAAAGGAGCTGTAATCAAAATTGCTAGTACAGCTACTGTAAGAACAATATTTCCGCATGATAAGCCCATCGCTAGTGGTATAGAGCCTATAGCTGCCTGAACTGTAGCTTTTGGCATATATGCAAGCATACAAAATACAATTTCCTTCATCGATAACTTTGTTTTTATCATACATAATAATACACCAGTCATACGGAATATTAATACACCAAATATTACGAGGATAACTGCAAATCCAGAGGATAATACATAGCTTAAATCTACAGTTGCACCTACAAGCGCAAAAAGCAATATCTCTGCTGCTACCCAAAGCTTGGAAAATTTCAATGATAGAGCTTTTGCCACATTTTCGTTCTTTTTATATATAGTAGCCCCCATGCTCATAACTGCAAGTAAACCCGAAAACGGAACAGGAGAGATTTTTTCTAAGGCTACAAATACAAATGAAATACTTAATAATATGATTACTTTTATAGTATTTCTCAGACTTAATTTCTTAAATATCAATGACATGATAATTCCAAATAAAATACCAATAAGCAAGCCAGCTCCAATTGAAACCGGTATTTGCATGAAGCTTGCCAGCGAGATGCTTTCACCTTTTGCTAAGCCAGTAAATGCCGCAAACATCACGATAACAAAGACATCATCAACAGAAGCTCCAGCTAAAATCATCTGTGGTATGCTTTTATTCGTTCCATATCTGTTTTCCATCAAATGAAGCATTTGAGGAACTATTACAGCGGGAGAAACTGCACCAACTACAGCGCCCATAATTGCCGCATCTAATATAGATATCCCCAAAAGCTTTGGTGCAATTATAATCATACCAACAATTTCAAAACATGCCGGAACAAAGCACATCAAAATTGCAGGTCTTCCAACCTTTTTTAAGTCACTAATATTCAATGAAAGACCTGCACGAATAAGAATAATAATCAGAGCTAATTGTCTTAAATCTGCTGAAATACTCAAAATTGAAGCATCTAACAGATTAAGAGCATAAGGACCAAGCATTATCCCTGTCATTAACATTCCAATAAGTCTTGGTAGCTTCAACTTATTAAAAATACTACCAAGCAGAATCCCCAAAATAAAAATTAGTGCTAAACTTGTCAACATAAAATTCTCCCTTCCATGGAGCAGAAAATCAAAAAAGCTGATAGCTCCATGATAAAATTATCATAGAAGTCATCAGCATTTAAAGCGGTTTAGGTCATACCAAGGGAGAACTTCATTCCCACATTAATATTATTGTACTATTTATTTTAGTATTTGTCAATAAATTAATTATCAAATAAACTAATCTGTTTATTTGCATTTTTATCCTCAAATTCATGTAAATATGCAAACACCTTGTCTACTCTATATTCAATATTATTCTTCTTGCATATGTCATTAAATAACATCATTAGTTCATCATTATTATCGCTATTAATTTGATACGAATATCCATATTTTCTATGATATTTTTCTTTTAGTCCCGGAAAATGCTCGTCTAATTTTTTATAAAAATACTCTCTATTTCCCTCTCTCAGTGTCAATCCCATGCCAAAGCACAGTATACCATGAACCTTAGCTTCTATACAGTAATTTAATATGCCCAATAAATTTTCCCTTGTATCATTGATAAAAGGCAAAATCGGGTCTAACCATACAACTGTTGGTATGTTATTATCTCTCATAATTTTTAGTACTTCAAAACGCCTGTGTGTCGTGCAAACATTAGGCTCTAAAATTTTGCACAGTTCTTCGTCATAAGTAGTCAAGGTCATCTGAACAACGCACTTTGTTTTTTCATTAATTTTCTTAAGTAAATCAAGGTCACGTAAAATCCTATCAGACTTAGTCTGAATACTAAGACCAAAGCCATACTTTTCAATTATTTCAAGACATCTTCTAGTATGTCCCAATTTTTCTTCCAAGTGAATATATGAATCCGACATACTTCCAGTGCCAATCATACATTTTTTTCTTTTTCGCTTTAATGCGTCCTCTAATAACAATATGGCGTTGGATTTAATTTCAATATCCTCAAAATCATGGTCCATATTATAGCATTTGCTTCTGGAATCGCAGTATATACAGCCATGAGTACAGCCTCTGTATAAGTTCATTCCATTACTGGCTGACAATATTCCCTTAACTTCTTTATAGTGCATAGTTACCTCTTTACATATAACAGCTAATTTATGTCTAGTTTATTCATATTGGCTATAATTTAGCTGTTTTTTAATAATTTTATTGGTCTGATTTCATATTTGCTTTTATCTTTATATTGGTTTAATTTTATATTACTTTTTCTTTATTTACAAGAATTACTTAGCTACATATAAAAACAATTCTACTTTGTTGTTATAAATTCAAATAAATCTCTTAAATTATTAAAACAAATTTTTTCTAACGCTTCATTGTTATAGCCTCTATCTTTTAAAACTTTAACGATATTTGGTATTTCATCAGCACTATTTATACCCAATGTGGCAGAAAGCTCTCCGGTTTTAAAGCTTGAGACAGTTGTATCATCTAAAAAGTCAGTAAAATCAAACCCAAACGCTACATGGTCTATACCTGCTATATTTACCAAATAGTCAATATGATTAGCTAATTTGTCCAGATTTGGATTTTCTATATCTACAAATTCATACCAAGAATTTATACCGATAATTCCACCTGAATTTGCTATAGCTCTAATTTGTTCATCTTTTAAATTTCTATCTACAGGGCATAAATCATATACATTTGAATGAGAAGCAATTATTGGTCTATTTGTCATGTTTATTATATCCCAAAATGTTTTCTCATCTGCATGTGAAACATCTATGATAATACCAAGTTCTTCCATAATTTTAACTGCTCTTTTTCCAGCTAATGTCAGTCCTTTAATTTCAGAATTTGACCTTACTCCCGTAGCAAATCCATTAGCTCCATTCCATGTCAAGGATGCGTGCCTTAGCCCAAGCTCGTATAAAAAATATAATGCTTCCGGGTCGTTCTCCAAGCCAGATAAGCCTTCCATACCAAGTATAATTCCAATTTTATTATTTTTTATCGCTAAATCTAACTCACAAGCATTTTTTACAGGAAACACAACATCATTTAAAGGATATAGCTCTGCGTATCCATTTTTTATAATTTCTATCATCCTCGCTGGCGGATTAGAATCATATGGCGGGTCAATCCAGACCACAGCTATCAGTGCATTGACACCACCCTTTATTAACTTGGGATAGTGCCTTGCTTTAAAAATATTTCTCTCACCATTAATTCGTCTTAACGTTATATCTGTAAGCAAGTCCGAATGTCCATCAAAAATCAGCATATATGCCTCCACAAAAATAAATATAGAATTTCAATAAACATATCATATATGCCTAGTTTTTTCAAGCTAAATAAAAATTAAAAACACAAGAAACTATTCTCATGCCTTTAATTTTCAACATATTATTCAACTCTTTTTGCCCAACATCTTAATACATTTAATCTTGAACCTTTTGGATTATCGCAGTGTTCAGAATCACCATAAGAATAATCATGAATGTTTTGACAAGGCATCTGTGAACATTCTCCACAATGCTTGCCTCCTTTTTCTTGGCAGCATGCCGATATATGACATTCTCCGTAAAATGGATGTCCCTTTGTTTCAATACATCCTCCGCATCCATGAGTTTCTTTATACTTACATCTATCACACAAAAGTCCGCATGCAGATTGAACACGAAGCAACTCATTTATGGTAAATTTAGATTCTTCATTATCTATCCATAAGGATACTCGCTCTGTAGTAAATTTTATGATACAGTATTCAGGATCATCTTTTCCAAGAGGAAAATGGTTAATAAACCAATCCTGCCAAAGAGAATGTTTTGTATCTTTATCAGTAAGTACTTCTGCTTTACCAATTAAGCTTACGTTATCACCCTTTGTGTTGTAGCATATGCTAACCTTATTATTTTCCAAAATTCTTCTTGATTTATTTCCATATGTACCTGTTGAAAAATAAGCTTCAAAAATTCCGTCTGTTTTAATTGATGAAATAGTTGATACTGAGGGATAATTATTTTCATCAATTACAGCAATATATGCTATTTCAGATGAGTTTACCAATGTATTTGCTTTTTCAATAATGTTTGAATTCATGTAGTACCTCCACAATTTTTTCTTAATAATACCACATCAAACACGACATCTGTATGTCGCATTTAAAAATACTTGTCAAAAATATTTTTAGCAATTTGTTTTAGCTCATCTTTAAGGTCCTGTGGCTCAAGCACAGTCACCTTATCCCCAAAACCAAGTATCCAGCTTATAATATAACTGTGATTTGTGTAATTAAGCTTTAAATACAACCCCTCATCAGTTTCCGTATAGCAATTTAAACCGTAATCCTCAATCAAACGAAAACGCACAGATTTATCAAATAAAAATTCTGCCTCATATTCTTCAGAAAATCCTGTATTACTATTAGCCTCATCAATTGAAATCGGACGTGTCAAAAAATTCTCATCTGTAATCAATAATTGATACAGACGATTAAGCTTAAACAACCTAAAATTATCACGTTCACAGCACCATCCAAACACATACCATGAGCTCCATTTAAACTGTATAAAATATGGTTCAATTTTACGTTTTACTATACCTTTATCATAATAATAATCAAACTCAATCAGCCTTTTTTCTGATATTGCCTGTTTAATCAATTTTATCTTTTCTGACAGGCTATCCTTATAATATGATGAAAGGTCTATAAATATATGGTCATTCAAAGACACCATAGCATTGCTATTTGGTGAAAGCTTTTGTATCAGCTGTTCTATATTGGATGTTTTTGACACGCTCCCAAGACCTTTTAAGCCAATAATAATGTTTTGAAGCTCGTCAACGGTCAGCAGGCTTTTATCTAGCTTATATCCATTCATAATTGATATACCGCCATTATTTCCCTGTGTTGTTACAATTGGTATGCCGGCAAGTGCAAGGGAATCAATATCACGCAAAATAGTCCTGTGCGACACTTCAAACCGTTGCGCAAGCTCTTGTGCAGTAACTTTTTCATTTTGTAAAAGACAGGTAAGTACAGCAATAAGTCGGTCTATTTTCAAATAAATTTCCTCCTATAATTTATATTTTATTAATTAAAATGGAATTTTTTATATATGTACTTCTTGTATAATGTATCTACAATATCTTTATAAAAGTATATCATATTTTTATAAAACTTGTTATCACATAATGAATATCTTACAATTTCTTTTTTAAAAAACAAAAACTCGGTGCCTAAGCACCAAGCCTTTATTCTACAACTATTTCATTATCATCGTCATCGTTGTTGTCATCTTCTTTTGTTACTTCAAAATCATCTTTTTCAAACATTTTTTCTGTTGTGTTTTTCATCTTGTTTACAGTTTCTTTGATATTGTATTTTATATCTTTTATGTTTGAGTATTTGCTAGCCTTGTAAATTCTGATTTTACAAGAATATACTATAGCAATCACTAAGCTGACAATAACTACCCAAAACGCCATTATGAATGTCAATGCTACTAATACCAAAGGAACGTTGATTAAAACTTCGCCCTCTCTGCTCTTTATGCTAAATCTTAGCTGTAGCAACTTGTCAATAAAACCTTCAAAGCTATCCTTATGGTTTGTTTTTACTGTTCCAGCTGATTTCGCACCTTTTTTCGCCTCTAATTCGATTATAGATTTAACTAAGTCTCCATCATTTTTCTCAAGTGTTTTTTTAGCTTCATCGTATGTCACATTAACTCTGCTTCTAAGCTCATCAATTAATTCAATAGTAACTTTCATTTTCGTTCTCCTTTAAATTTTATTATTATTTTATTTAAGTTATGAGCCTATTATAATGTAACAAAATTAAATAGTCTTTATAGCAATATTAAAAATAGATTAAAAACATATTTGAATATCTAATGATTAGTAAAGAATAGCTTAATACTATTAACTTTGATAATTATAATCTATTAAATCAAATTAAGCCATCGGAGAATCATTTTCTCTTGATATAATTTTGTTTACAATTATATTAGAGATTTCATCTATAGACATTGAGCCTATATCGCCTTTTCCTCTCTCTCTTACTGAAACATTAGAGCTTTCAGCTTCTTTCTCACCTACTACGAACATATAAGGTACTTTTTCAAGCTGAGCTTCTCTGATTTTATATCCGATTTTTTCTGATCTATCATCTAGCTCTACCTTTATTCCTTTTTGCTCTAATTGCTTTTTAACAGTTAAAGCATATTCGTTAAATTTATCAGATATAGGCAATATTTTCACTTGTACAGGTGATATCCAAGTTGGGAATGCTCCTGCATATTGTTCAATCAATACTCCGAAAAATCTTTCTAAGCTACCTAGAGCAACTCTATGAATCATAATAGGTCTATGCTTTTGTCCATCAGTTCCAATATATTCCAGCTCAAAACGTTGTGGCAATTGATAGTCTAGCTGAATAGTCCCGCATTGCCATTCCCTTCCAATACAGTCTTTTATCTTAAAATCTATCTTAGGACCGTAGAAAGCTCCATCACCTTCATTTATTTTAAATGCTAAACCTAATTCATTAAGAGCTTCTTTTAGGTCATTTTCAGCTTGATCCCAATCCTTAATATCTCCTAAGAAATCCTCTGGTCTTGTTGATAACTCAACATGATATTCGAATCCAAAAGTTTTATAAACTTTATCAATTAGATTTGCAACATTTTTAATTTCATCCTTAATTTGCTCCGGCAACATGAAAATATGAGCATCATCTTGAGTAAATGTTCTAACTCTCATAAGTCCATGCAAAGCACCTGACAGCTCATGTCTATGAACTCTGCCAAGCTCTCCCATTCTCAAAGGGAAATCTTTATATGAGTGCATATCATTTTTATAAACAAGCAAGCTTCCAGGGCAGTTCATCGGCTTTATAGCAAAATCTTCTTCATCTATTAAAGTAGTATACATATTTTCTTTATAGTGATACCAATGTCCTGAAGTTTCCCAAAGATGTCTGCTTAATATAATTGGAGTTTCAATCTCAACATATCCAGCTTCCTTATGAATTTCTCTCCAGAATTTAATAAGTTCATTTTTAATCTCAGTTCCTTTTGGTAAGAAGAACGGGAATCCCGGTCCTGCTTCTGACATAAAGAATAATCCAAGCTCCCTGCCAAGCTTTCTATGGTCTCTTTTCTTAGCTTCTTCGAGCATATTTACATAATCGTCAAGCTCCTTAGCCTTTTCAAAAGTTATACCATATATTCTTTGAAGCATCTTGTTTTTCTCGTTTCCTCTCCAATATGCACCAGCTATATTGAGAAGCTTAACTGCTTTAGGCTTTTTAGTAGACTCAAGGTGAGGACCTGCACATAAATCAGTAAAATCTCCTTGCTTATAGAAAGAAATTATTGCATCCTCCGGTAAATCATTGATTAATTCCTCTTTATAGATTTCGCCCTGTTCTTTTACAAACTCTAAAGCCTTAGCTCTTGGTAATTCAAATTTTTCAAGGATTAATTCTTCCTTGATAATTTTTTTCATTTCTCCTTCGATTTTTGGTAAATCTTCTTCAGTTATCCTGTAATCTAAGTCTATATCATAGTAAAAACCATTTGCAATTGCTGGTCCTATGGCAAGCTTAGCCTCAGGCCACAGCCTTTTTATAGCTTGAGCAAGTATATGCGATGAAGTATGCCAAAAAGCATGCTTTCCTTCTTCATCTTCAAATTTTAAGAACTTAATACTTCCATCTTCATTTAATTCTTGCTGTAAATCTACGGTTTTATCATTATAACTTGCAGCAAGTATAACTCTTGCTAAGCCTTCACTTATACTTTTAGCCACATCAATAGCTTTAATTCCTTTTTCGTACTCACGTACACTGCCATCAGGCATAGTTAATTTAATCATCATAATATCTATTCCTTTCTTGATAATAATATAATAAAAAAAGCTCTCATCGCTAAACACAATAGTGTTTAGGGACGAAAGCTCATGCTTCGTGGTTCCACCCTAATTGGGACTCTAATGCCAATATATCATACATTAGCATCTGGACTTAAGGCGTCCCGACCAAATCCTTATATTTCCATAAACGGAAAACTTTCAGATTTCGCTCAAGATTAGTTTTCAGTTAATCCTATATAAAAATGCTCTCAGCCTATGGCATTTTTTCTCTTTTGCCAATCAATTAGCAGATTGGTTGAAACGGTTTTTAACCTACTCGATCCTTCATTGCATATTCTCAACAAATATCTAATTTAATAAAAATTAATTGAGAAGTTTATCAAATTTTATTGATTATAACATTAGTATTTTTCTTTGTCAATAAAAATTTTAACATATTTTTTAGAATTAAAAATTGCAACATTAAATATAAGTTTTTTTTAATATTTTTAATAACATATTCTATTAATTTAAAAAGCATATTTTTTTCTAACTTATCTATCAGCATACTATTTTTACACAATTTCATATAATATTTTTGCCTTTCGGTATATCAAATATATTTTATTGTTGCTGATTTATAGTAGAGTCAAATTCGCAAACCTATTTTTTAACTTTGTTCTGATTGATTCTCAAACGAATCGGCATCAAAATTTAAAATATACTTATGCATATTCATTATTATTATTTGATATAAATTATAAGTTATAAAGTTTTTATGAATATCACTTTTATGTTATGCTAAGCATTTATATATTTCTAATTCAAATAAAAACACTCTCGCTAATATGCATTCATGCGATTTTTCCATGTTAATTATATAAAATACAAATTCATCATATGGTTTTATTTATTTTACTAAATTTAACACTTCATTTTTATTACATAAACAATATAATGTACGTGAAAAATAATTTATAATTTTTATCCAACCATTAATTTTTCTTTATATTCAAAATAATAATTACACTTATTTTAATCTGATATTCCTTCATCATCAAGAATTAGGCTTTCAGAATATTCTGTTAAAAATTTTCTGCCTGCGATATTTGCTAACTTATGAATTTGAACTCCTTTACAGCATTACAAATTATTACATTTTACGTTCAATAATATTGTTTCTTCTATATTTTTAGATAGCTCTTGTGAATGTCCACAAACAAATAATAACGTAAATCCAATATTATTACAATTTAATTTATCAAGTGTTTATATACTATTTTAACATTAATATTTTTATTATATAATTTCTTAAAATTTTTTTATTTGTGAATTAATTGCATAATCTAAATTGATATAATCATATTTAATAATAAATTTAGAATTTTATCAATATATCTTTGGAAAATAATTGATAATATGAATAACAAATTATTTTATATAAAATATTGACAAATACATTTAGAAAGATTACAATCGTTATAAATATTAAAAAATATAAGGGGGATGGTTAAAATGAAAAAAATTTTTATCATTATTTTCATTATAATTTTAACGATTTGCATGATTTCATCATGTGTTAAATCAAGTAGTAATATAAGTAAGACAGATAAAATTCAACTATGGCATTATGATTCTGAAAGGAATTTAGGTTACCAAAAAAGAATTGTAGAAATTGCCAAAGAATATTGTGAAAGAAAAAATATTCCTTTGGAATTATATGTATACAATGAAAATACAATGACTGTAGAAGACTATATATTAAAAAGAAACTTAGCATTAGCCTTTGGCAATTCGATTATTATTGATGACTTAAGAACTATGGAAGATTTAATTAATCAAAATGCAGATTATACAAAGCTCGTTAATTACAACAGTTTATTTAATTCATATAAAGATAGATTTTGCATTCCATTAGGGGTTGATTATTTAACCATTGTAGTAGAAAATGAAGCAATTGAGTATTATGATATAAACACTTCTTCAAAATCAGTGATAACGTATAGTGAATATTTGGAAATAAAACAACAGATGAAAGATAAAGGTGCTAGGTTTGAATTTAATGGCAGAGAGTTTATTGAAATAGTAGACTATTATCTTAATATGAATAAATTGTTATTTGTTGATAAAAATAGTAAAATAATAAAAGACGGTGATAAATTTAAGGAAGCCCTAAAAAAGACAATAATAGATATATGTAATGACATTATACTGTATAGCGATGCTAATTTAACGATGAGCAACAAAATTGTAGGATCTATCAGTAATTCACGCATATATGACAAAAACAGTAAAATGATTCTCTGTAATACTGATAAGTTTGTTGAAGGGATTGTAAACCCTTATGAATATGAGAAAATAGGGGGTTTTGCAAATAAAACTTTTACAATTTATCCTTATCTTATAGGTTCTTCACCTTGTTTTTATATGCATAAAAAAATAACAAATGATAAAATCTATGATTTGGCTAATTATATAGTTGATGAATCAAGTTATTTTAAAATAATAGGGAGTGATTTAAAAAATACATGCTTTGTACCAGTATTAAATACGAAAAACATAAGAGAAGTATTGCATGTTGATGATAACTGGCAAGTTAAGGTAAAAGAAAACAAAGAAAAACTAGATGCTACAGATGAAATTCTTGCTAAAGATGAGATTAAAAAAATTATAAATTCTGTATATGATATTATTGTTAAAAATGAAGACACATCAAAAGAAGTTGCCGATTACTATTTTTACTATACAAGTGAAAGTAGAAAAAATATAGGATCATTTATACAAAATTCCATTATGAATATATCTCAAAAATTATCTGGCAATCAATTATCCCTAGAAAAATTTGATTCTGAAAACAAAGAGATTATCAAAATGATTAATGATGAAATAAATGAATTTGTAACTAATTTTTATCTACATAATAATTAGATTTATAAAAAAT
>DCPV01000251.1:15531-18219 GCA_002323775.1 Firmicutes bacterium UBA1535
TTATAAAAAATGGAGCGTCTTATTTATAAAAAAGTACGTTGCATCGAGGAAAATATATAAAACTAAAATATTGAAAACTAATAAAAAAACATGTAAAAATTTGGGAAAATAAAAATTTAAAAAGTAGTTTCTCACAACAATGCAAAATCACCGCATAAAAACGGTGATTTTGCATTGTTGTGAGAAACAGATAATAGCTCTAATAACACTAATCTACTTCTCAATTTTTTAAGAATAAAAATCCAATAATTATTTACATGCTATACCCAGCTTTGCATCTCCGCATAGATATGCGTCCATATTAGGAAGTGACGGACCTGAGCAATACATAGGGAAATAAGGCTCGACACAATCCGACATATAGTTCTGTGGTTCACATCCTATTTCTATATGACAACCAACCGTCATTACATCTGGTGTAATGATATCATTATCCTCGGGGTTCCATATTAAATCATTTAGACCTTCCATATTTCTTATCTCCTTCCTTTTAAATTTTTTAGCACAAATGTGAAAGAATGTTGTGCATTAAGCGCATAATCTAAGTTGTTATAATTAATTAAATAACAAAATTAGAATTTTGTCAACATGTTTTTACTAATAATTACAAATAAATAAATCAAATTGTATTTTATAGCAAATATTGACAAATATATTTGAAAAGGTTATAATTGTTGTAAATATTAAAAAATATAAAGGTATGGCTAAAAATGAAAAAATTTTTATCGTTATTTACATTATAACATTAACATTTTGCATAATGTCATCATTCATTAAAATAAATAATAATATAAGTAAAACAGATAAAATTCAGATATGGCATTATCATTTTAAAATTGATGGAGTTTTCCCAGATAGGATTATAAAAATTGCTAAATAATATTGAGAAAGAAATAATGCTCCTTTGTAATTACATGTATATGATGAAAATTACCATGTTATCAAAAGACTAGATATAAAAAAGAAATTTGACGCTGTCCTATGGTAATACGATTATTATTGATGACTTAAGAACTATGGACGATTTAATTAATCAACATGAAGATTATACAAAACTTATTAAATATAACAGTTTATTTAACTCATATAAAGATAGATTTTGCATTCTATTATGAATAAGTTTATTCGACTGCTAAGTATATGGTATAAACACTTATTTAAAGTCAATGATAACAAAATATAGTGAATATTTGGAAATTAAACAACAGACGGAAGATATGAGTGCAAGGTTTGAGTTTAATTGCAGAGAGTTTATTGAAATAATAGACTATTATCTTAATGTGAATAATCTGTTATTGGCTGACAAAAATAATAAAATTATAAAAGACAGTGATAAATTTAAGTAAGTGTAAAAAAGACAATAATAGATATATGTAATTATATTATATCGTATATCAGAGCTAATTTAACGATGAACAACAAAATTGAAGGGTTTATCGGTAATTCACATATATATGATAAAAATAGTGAAATTTATCTTTGCGGAGATTATAAATTTACTTACTGTCTTGCAAATCCTTATCGATATAAATATATGTTAAATTTTACCAATTAAACTTTTTTGATTTATCTTTATGCTATAGACCTTTCTCTTTGTTTATATGCATAAAAAAATAGCAAAAAAATAACAAACATTAAAATCTATGATTTGGCTAATTATATAGCTGATGAATAAAGTTATTTTAAAATAATGAATAAATAACTTCATTTAAAATAAATTAAAAAAATTGGAGGATGTATGATTAAAAGATTTGTTTTTGGAAACTTAATTTATCATTTAAATAACGCTAACGTATTACTTGTAAATTTAATCAGTTTTAGGAGACAAAAACTTAGTTCTGATTTATTTTCAAATATTATTGAAATTGAAAATAAAATAAATAAAGGAGTGTCTTTATCTGAAGATGAAAGCAAAATACTAAATAAGTTATATGATGATAAGCAGATTTTATCAAATGATGTAGTTTTAAAAATTGAGAAGGACATACAAAATGTGCCAGAATTGATTATGGATAAATTTCTAGTTAAGGGATATACTATAAATTTAACTCATGAATGCAACTTCAGATGTTCATACTGTTATCAGAATAAATATAAAGATAAATTAGAATATAGACAGTTTATGACTGTTAAAGATATTGATTTAATTAAGGAGTATCTATCTCAAAGTATTTTTAATACTGACGAGATAGAAGAAATCGTATTTACCGGTGGAGAAAGTCTTTTGCCACAAAATATTGATACTATTAATTATGCATTAAAAAATTTAAAAGCTAAGAAATTTAAAATATTTACAAATGGTGTTAACTTGTTTGATTACAGAAAATATATTGATTATAATTTAATTGATGAATTTCAGATATCATTTGATGGCACACCTGAAATAATTAAATGTGTTAATAAAAATATAGATTCTACAGCCTTTAATAAGATAATTAATGGAATTAAACATATTGAATCATTGAATAAAGAAATTTCTGTTGTCGTAATGTGGACAAGAGAGTTGGAGCAATATATTGATGAATTTATCAATGCGTTAAAGGAAAATGATATAACTAAAAAGCCAAATATGAGGATAAGATTTAATTTAGTAAGAGATAACTATTCTATAAACGGAATTGACAAAGACTTTTATGATATCAACTACTTGTGTGATCTTGCTAAAAGAATTAATCCTAAGCTTTCACA
>DCPV01000251.1:18433-18807 GCA_002323775.1 Firmicutes bacterium UBA1535
AATTAATCCTAAGCTTTCACAAATTGGTAGCTTTATTGAAATATATAATGAGGGAACATCATTAGGACAAATTATATATAAACCAGCTAATGAAAGAAGTTATCTAAAATATAAGCGTTGTAATATATCTAATGCAGTTTCTATGGTTTTTGAGCCAAATGGTGAAATATTCTTTTGTTTGTGTTTAGGAAATAAAAATGGACTTATAGGAAATTATAAAGAAAACATATATTTTGATAAAGATAAGGTGCTTAAATTTGGAAATAGAACCATAGTAACGATTGAAAAATGTAAAAGTTGCGAATTAAAATATCTATGCGCTGGTGGTTGCCCATTACCATTAACCAGTTTTAATAGTGATTTAAACAAGCCTG
>DCPV01000051.1 GCA_002323775.1 Firmicutes bacterium UBA1535
ATGCTAAAATAACCTCTGCTCCAAAAAATCAAGAAATGATAGACTATAGATATGCAACAGGCTTCGAATGTCTATTTGGATATTTATATCTAAGAAATGAAAGCGAAAGAATATCATATTTGTTTGATGAAATTCTAAAGATAGTATATAGCGAATAGAAGAAAGAAGGCTGTTGTAAAACGGCCTTGTATGAAAATCGTGAACAAAAATGCACCTTGATTTTATATCTCAAAGTGCATTTTTTATTTTGAGGTTTTTATTGTGCAATATGTTATTACAAATTAATTTTACAATAACATATTTAGTTCTATTTTTTCTTATTTCTTTTTTAGCACTACTGTTACTTCTGAGCGATTGTGGAACAGTTGTCTTGCTCCGTAGATATTATACCAGCTTTGTAATTTAGTTATTGAATTATTTGTAATCGCTTGTACTTTTTTAGTTGGAAGCTTTAATGTCATGATAGCAATTCCGTCAGAATTCAAATATTCAGCAGCAATCCCCATCAAGGCAACTGATTCTTTAACATCCATTCTCATATCATTAACAATGACATCAAATTTGTTATTATTTTTAAGATACTCCTGAGCAAGACCCTTAAAATGCAAAACATTTGGATTTTTTGCTATAATAGGATTAAGCTCTGCTGGATCAACAGCTACAACATCTAAATTGTATTTTAACAAAACCTTAGTCCAACCCCCAGGAGCTGCACCTAAATCCAATCCGGTTTTATACTCGCTAAAATCTAAATTAAACACATCTATAGCTTCTAAAAGCTTAAATTCTGCCCTGCTAATTAAATTTTCATCTTTTCTAAATTTATATTCGCCACCAGACCAATTGCTTAAATTATATTTTGTTAAAGATATCCCAATAAATGCTAAATTTTCAGTGATAAAAATTGATACAATCTGCTCAGGTGATTTAACATCTAAATTAAAGCCGTCTTTCTCCAGTGTATTTGCTAATTCCTTATTTACATCACTTGCTTTATAAGTAAAGCTTGTGTCACTCATTAATCTAGTTTGTATGGAAAAGGTCTTATTTATATCTAATTTATCAATTAAATTATGTTTGTTATCAGTTATTTGTTTTATATCGTCTATATCTTTTTTTATTTCAAGTTCAAAATCGACTGGGCATATATGTCTAACAAAGATAGCTTGATTTTTTATAAACATATTGGCAGTGTCTATAAAAGATGTTTGCAAGCTCAAAACCCCAACACCTCCATCAATCCATCCTGAAAAAGTATCACTTTCTAAAAAACTATTCATTTCATTTAAAGCCATCTGACTTGACAAAACATCTGAAGTAAAAATTAATTTATTTACATATCGCATTTAAAAATCTCCTACTAAGCAATTTATATTATTATATTTTCTTAGTATTTTATCACAATAGCTTGTTATGGTCAAACTGTATTATTAGTTTGAAAAGGTAAGTTCTTATTAATAAGTTTTAAGTGAATTCCATAGTAATAATCAAGCAAAATTTATATTAAGCTTTTAATCTGAAGCCTTAATCAACAAATGTTAAAATTTCAAAGTTTTTAATGCAAACTCTACTTATAGTTGACCTGTTCAAATTACAGTAGCTTGTTATTAATAACTTTAATGTGTATAATAAATTAAAGAAATTTTATAAAATCATAAGTAAAGGAGAATAATTATGGGATCATTTGAAACAGGGAATATTATTTCCAAAATACGCAAAGAAAAAAACATGACACAAAAGGAGCTTGCTAATCTTCTAAATGTTTCAGATAAGGCAGTATCGAAGTGGGAAAGAGGGGAGAGCTATCCAGATGTAGCTTTACTGCCCTTACTATCCAATGTTTTAGGTATATCGATAGATGAGTTGCTGAATTCAAAAAATCATATAAGTGGAGAAGAAGTATCTGCCAACAAAGAAGAAACAACAGATAACAGTACTGATGGGCAAATTTCCAATAATAAAGAAGCATATAAACATCTGATAGAGGACCATAAGTTAAAATTTGAAAGAAATTGGTTTTTTATATATTTTTCAATGGTATTGTCTCTATTAACGGGATATCTTGCTTTACCATTTGGATTACATAGGATTATTTCGATATTTTTACCGTTATTTATATTAGGCTTGTTCTATTTTATTGACAAAAAATATCAAATGACATTTAATAGACTTCAAAATTATGTAGATTATGAAATAAACAAGATAAATACAAGACCTTATTATCAACTATTGATATTCTTAATAGTTCAATCCCTTGCTTTGATTATGATTGGAAGAATAACAATGTTTAATGATGCCGGCAGACTGAAATTATATACAATATCTGTAGATGATTCAATATTTTTTATGAAAATATTGAATTTTATAGCACTTTGGATTATATTTCTGAAATATCGTGAATTTTTAAAAGAATTTAACATATTTATATTTGCTAATCTAGTTATAAATTTTTTACTTAGCATAACTATAATGATAATAAGGATGCAAATAAGACTTGCCAATCCTCTAATGGAACCATCGTTTAGACATGCTGCAAAATATATAGGCTACCCTAATTTAATTGCCCTTGGTATAGTGCTGTTAATTGCGATATCAATAAGTACTGTGTTTTTAAAAATGAAAAACGTATCATCAAAGGGAAAAAAAGCATTATTTTTAATAAGTTTGATTATAAATTCGAGCATATTTATATCTTATAAAAGCGTAGAATATGTTTTTAATGACAATGTAAATATATGTTGGGTAAATACTTATAATCTAAAAAATATTTTTCTAGTATTTGTCATTTTATACTATATATCAGTAATTATCTATGAAAAATCAAAAATAACGAAGTAATTATTATAAAGTTTTAGATGCCTTTTATATTTTGTGCCTCAATAATAAAACAAATTATATTATTAAGTAAAGATGTAAATACCACTATATAATTAAAATTTTAGTTAAATATTTATTACATATAATGCAACAGAAAAATTGTATATTAAATTTTCTGTTGCATTATGGCTTAATTAACAATATAATGAAAATAAATTATCAATAAGTAGACATAATATTTTATTTTATTCTTGGAAATCTTAAAATTTAGATTTCTAATTTGTTTTATGATATTTAGATAATTATAATATATAATTAATATCCTGAGGGGGATGATTATAATGTTTAGAGTTGCAATATGTGATGATGAAAAAACTATATGTTCACAGATAGAAAAAGTAATATTAGATTATCAAAAAGATTGTGCTGAAGAAATAGATGTTTTAACTTTTTCATCCGGAGAAGAACTACATAAAATTATAAAAGATGGACAAGCCTTTGATTTGATTTTTCTTGATATTGAACTTGATAAATTAAATGGTATCGAAGTTGGTAAAATAATACGTGAAGAATTAAATGATAATATTACACAAATCGTATATATTTCTGCAAATAAAGACTATGCAATGGAATTATTTGAAAATAGACCGCTAAATTTTTTGGTTAAGCCGATTTGCTGTGAAAAAATAATAAAAAATTTGAATGTAGCAATTAATTTACATAAAAATAGCAATTTTTTTTTGAGGTTTATTGCAATTATAATTTCACTAAAATACCATATAAAAAAATTATGTATTTTGAAAGCAATGATAAAAAAATCAATATAATTACAATAGATGAAAAGTATGAATATTACGGCAAATTATCAGAATTGAAAAAAGAAGTAAAAGAAAAAGATTTTATACAAATCCACAAATCTCATTTGGTTAATTATCAATACATAGTTGAAGTAAGTTATGAAAAAATTATATTGACTAATGGTGAGGAATTAAATATTAGTCAATCATATAGAAAAGAAGTAAGAAATAATCTTAAGATGAGAAGAAAGGAGCTTTATAGATGAACATAATTACTGGAAATGCGATATATTTAATAACCAACCTGTTCAGAACGTACGTTTTGCATAGGTTTTTGAGCGTTTTTTTAAAAAGAAATATTGAAATTAAAAATAAAGTAGAAATTTTTTTATACGTAGGATATTATATAGTTAATAGCAGCATAAATCTTGTTTTTTTTAATCCATTTGTAAATTTAGTATCAAATTTGATTTTGTTTTATTTATTAACTTTTATATACGATGGAAAGATTATTACACGTATTGTTTCGGTTGTTATTATGTATTCATCGTCTATGATGTTTGAGACTATAGTTTACAACCTTTCTGCTCGTTTTAATTTATCATTTAACCTAAAGGATTTTACGATTATAGTTTCAAATTTATTACTATTTATTTTAACACTTTTACTTGAAAGAAAAATTGGGAAAAAAAGAATAATTAATGTTAGAGGAGTTCATCTACTCATGGTTTTTTGTATTCCTTTATGCAGCATCGCTGTTGTAGCAATCTTATTTTTAGCAAAGATTAGTTCGATTTTTACTATAATAATTGTAAGCATTTTATTTTCCATAAATATTATAAACTTTTATTTATATGATATTTTAATTAAATATTATAATGATAAGTACGAAAATGATTTATTAAAACAGCAAAATGACGCATATCTGAATCAGTTAGAAATAATTAGAGAATCTCAAAAAAATATAAAAATGCTAAAGCATGATATGAAAAATCATGTTATTTCAATTCAAAATATGATAAAAAACGTAAGCAATGTTGAATTGAATGATTATCTTGAGACAATGCTTGACAATGTAAATAATAAAAAGGAATATGTTAATTCAGGCAATACAGAAATTGACAGCTTATTAAATTATAAAATTAATGAAGCTGCGGAATTATGTTCTAATCTGGATATAGATATAAATATACCAAATAATATTAATATAGAACTATTTGATTTAGTTGTAATTTTAGGAAATCTGTTAGATAATTCCTTAGATGCTATAAGAAAAGTTCCTGACAAATATTTATATGTAGAGATTAAATTAGAAAAATCCATGCTGTTTATAACAGTAAAAAATACATTTGATGGAATGATAAATAAAAGTGATAACAGAATATTGACTACAAAAAATGATATACACAATCATGGCTTAGGTTTAATAAATATAGAAAATATTATAAATAAATACAATGGATCTTTAGATATTGAATATGATGAAAATACATTTTTAGTGGATGTAGTTCTATATGTTAACAAAAATAGTAACAATCAAGTTGAGAATGCTTAAAAAAGTTGACAAATCAATAAATACAAGCACATCCTGCAATAAAACTCCAATAAAATAAATAAGAAAAATAAATTTGCAATACAAAAAAACAACTAAATTCGAGAAAAAATATATTAATTTCGCCATACTTCGGCACAAAAAAATATTTGTGCTATAATTATACCATCAAGCAGTTAGTATAAAATTTAATATTAACTGACAATAATTATAAGGAGAAATGGTTTTATGAAAGCTTTAGTTTACAGATTAGGAAGTATGATTGCAAGTCTAGCACTTATGGTTACAGCTTTGAATGTAAATACTGCATGTACTTGGATTGTGCATCAGCCTAAATTGCCAAAAGGCGCAGAAAAACTTCGCAAATTTTAGTAAAGATGAAGTTTTGTGAAAAAATTACAGAAAATTTAGCAGCTAATGGTATCATAGCATATGAAGATAAGGACCTATATACATATGGATTTAAACAAGGCTCATTAATACTGTTAAACATAATAACAACTATAATAATAGGCCTTATCTTTAATGTGTTATGGCAATGTATTGTGTTTTTACTAGCTTATGTTCCTCTTAGGTCGTATGCCGGAGGATATCACGCTAGAACTCAATTGCGATGCTATTTATTTTCAATAATCTTGATGATAGTAGTTTCTTTTATAATAAAATATATACCTTGGAATGAATTAAGCATTATGGTATTAACTTTAGTATCTAGTGGGGTGATACTAAAGCTCGCACCTATTGCTGATGCAAATAAACCTCTTGACATAAAAGAAGAACAGGTTTATAAAGTAAAATCAAGATTAATTTTATTATTTGAAGTATTTCTGATATGTGTATTTGTTAAATTGAGTTATATCCAAATATCAATATGTATAATGATTTCAATAACGGCACTATCAATAATGCTGTTAATTAGTTGCAAAAACAAACTATTTAAACGTGTTGTAAGTTAGTCTTAAATTTGGACAACAAGCCTATCAAAAAATTAAATATATAAATTAGAGATATTATATATAAAATTAGTGGTTTTGCCTATGCAGTTAAACGTTTAAGCATAGTAAGAGTAGGTATAATTTCTACAAGAAAAGTATAGATTGAAATTATGTGGTTCAAGAAAAGACAATAGTAATCAGGTTGGTATATCAGGCTGTATAGCCTGTGTTATGGTTGCGGGGGGTGTATGTACATTTGCGAGGACAATTGTTGTGGCAATTGTTATTCTAAGATATGTAGAAATAGTGGATGTACTAAAGTTCGTGTTAATAAATGTAATAAGATATGTAGTGATAGTTGTACTAGAAAAGCAGGAATTTGTGTAGACAATAGGTTGTTTAATTAAAAATTATTAGCCATACATTAAACTATCAATCTTTATAATATAAAGATTGATAGTTTAATAGTAATGGTTATTTGTGTAGGTATAAATTAACCACATGTACAAAGCTTTATCAAAAATAAAGAAGTGTAATCTCATTAATAAAGTTTTATTAATTATTTTGTAGTATTTTATAAAAAAATCGTGTATAATATAACTCAAAAGAAATTAAGGACTTAGAAAGGAACTTGAGTTATATGAGAAAAATTGAAGGCAAAAATCCTGTTATTGAGGCTTTGAAAAGTGATGCAGGGTTAGATACTATATATATTAATAAGGAAATGGCGGAGAGTGCTGCTGTTAAGATTGCTATGCTGGCAAAGGAAAAAAATGTTATTGTCAAGTATGTTGACAAGCAAGCTTTGGCAAGACTTTCAGAGGGAAACAGACATCAAGGTGTTATCGCTGAGGCATTAGAATATGAATATAAAGAGATAGAGGATATTTTTAAGCTTGCAAATAACAAGAATGAAAAGCCATTTATTTTAATATTAGATGAAATAACAGATGTTCATAATTTAGGTGCTATTATCAGAACAGCAGAGTGCTGTGGGGCTCATGGAATTATTATTCCTAAGCATAGGGCAGCTGGTGTTAATTCTGTTGTTGCAAAAACATCAGCAGGAGCTGTTGAATACCTGCCGGTTGTTAGGGTTACTAATATAAATCAGACGATAGAAGAATTAAAGGAAAAAGGCCTTTGGATATATGGCGCCGATATGGCAGGAGAAAAATATATACACGAAGAAAAGCTTGATGGAGCAGTAGGTATAGTGATAGGCAGTGAGGGCAAGGGCATAAGCAGACTTATCAAGGAAAATTGCGATAGTCTGATAAAAATACCTATGAAGGGCAATGTTTCATCATTAAATGCTTCCTGTGCTGCATCTATAATAATATATGAAGTGCTGAGACAACGAGGGATACAGTGAAAAATTTTTGCATATTAAATTTAAAAGTAGTTTATGCCCTCAAGGAAAGGAATGTAATATGACATGCCTCGCACTAAAAAAGAATATCTGTTTATTGATGGATATAATATTATAAATCAATGGAAAACACTTAAAAATTATACCGATAGCATAGAAAATAGTCGAAATAAGCTTATTGAAAATTTAATCGAATACAAGGCATATAAAGGAATAAATGTTGTCGTTGTTTTTGATGCGCACATGGTTAAGGGAAGCAGTGAAAAGAAAGAATATATATCAGGAGTAGAAGTTGTATACACCAAGGAGAATGAAACAGCAGACAGCTATATAGAAAGACAGTTAGATAAAATCGGGAGAGCTGAAATAGTTAGAGTTGCAACATCTGACAATTATATTCAACAAATTGTACTGGCTCGTGGCGGCACAAGATTGTCTGCTGAGGAGATGTATATAGAAATTACAAATACTAAAAATGAAATAAGGCTAAAAACCGACACAATTAAACAGGATAACATAAAAATACACAATGTTCTTGATTTATCCACCATTGAAAAGCTAGAAAAGTTAAGAAATACTATTAAATGACTTGACTAATGAAAAAATTTTTGTATAATTATATTTACTTAGCGATAGTTGTTGAATAATTTTGTGTAATAGATACTTGGGGGATGTATATTATGGAATTTTTATTTAAAAATACATATGAGTATGCTAAAGATTTTTATAGCGGAATGACTGATGAGGAATTGATTATTGAACTTCGAAAAGGCAATTCCTATGCAGAGGAGTGCTTGTTTAAACGTTATATTTGTGTTTCAAGGAAAATTATATCTTCATTTTATTTAGTAGGTGCTGAGACGGATGATTTGTTTCAGGAATCTATGATAGGTTTATATAAAGCTATTAAGGAGTACAAGCTCGATAGAGATTGCTCCTTTAAATGCTATGCCATAACTTGTATGAAAAGGCATATTATCACAATCATACGAAGAAGTGCAAGGAAAAAGCACAGTCCTCTTAACAATTATATTTCATTTAACAATACATTAAACGAGGATAATGAGGTTTATATGCCAGAAAAAATTAGCAACGATATTGTTAATGACCCGGAATATATTATTGTTTCAAAAGAGCGTGAAGATATTGTAACATGTATGCTTGAAAATAATTTAAGTAAATTTGAAAAGAAAGTTTTATCTTGCTATTTTTCAGGACTAAGCTACAATCAATCATCTGTTGCACTTAACACTGATGAGAAAGCTATAGACAATGCTTTGCAAAGAATAAAAAAGAAAATCAAGGACGGCTTAAAGTCTGTTTATTATTAAAAACAAACGTTTGCTTAAAATGTATAATGAAGAATTAAAACTTAAAATTACTAAGTTTTGAAATAAACATTATAATCTTATCAACTAATATTATTTATAATTAAAATATTCTTTGAAATACTACTAATAACAAAAAATAACAGTTCCTTATCGACACTAATTAAAAAATTTCCTTTTATGTAATAAAGCTGCAATTATATATAATTCATAAAAAAATAAAATATAAGTATATTTGAAGTAAAATGGTGAAATAAAAATTCAATATATAAGTACATATAGGAAAAATTTATAAAATTTAATCTTGCATTAGCACATTCGCTCTGCTATAATATAGCGGTAGGCAAATAGGCTACGATAAAGTAACGCCTGCGTGGCGCAGGAGGTAGCGCATTTGCATGGTAAGCAAAAGGTCACCAGTTCGAATCTGGTCGTAGGCTCCAAATTAAAAATTAAATTATTTGTCTCTATAGGAGGCAATATCATAGGAGGAAATAAAAATGGCAAAAGCAAAATTCGAAAGAAATAAGCCACACGTAAACATAGGAACAATAGGCCACGTTGATCATGGTAAGACGACATTGACAGCAGCAATAACAATGGTATTAAACAAGAGATTAGGAACAGGCGAAGCTGTTGCATTTGACAAAATAGATAAGGCACCAGAGGAAAGAGAAAGAGGAATCACAATATCAACATCACACGTAGAGTATGAGACAAACAACAGACACTACGCACACGTTGACTGCCCAGGCCATGCTGACTATGTAAAGAATATGATAACAGGAGCAGCACAAATGGACGGAGGAATCTTGGTAGTATCGGCAGCAGATGGTCCGATGCCACAAACAAGAGAGCACATCTTGTTGTCAAGACAGGTAGGGGTTCCAAAGTTAGTAGTATTCTTAAACAAAGAAGATATGGTAGATGATCCAGAGTTAATCGAATTGGTAGAGATGGAATTAAGAGAAATGCTAGCAGAGTATGACTTTGATGGAGATAACACACCAATAGTAAAAGGATCAGCATTAAGAGCATTAGAAGATCCATCAAGCGAATGGGGAGATAAAATCCTTCAATTAATGGAAGCAGTAGATACGTGGATACCAACACCAGAGAGAGACTCAGAAAAACCATTCTTGATGCCAGTAGAAGATGTATTCTCAATCACAGGTAGAGGAACAGTAGCAACAGGTAGAGTTGAAAGAGGAGTGTTGAAGGTACAAGATAAGGTTCATATAATAGGACTAGCAGATGAGCCAAAAGAAACAGTATGTACAGGAGTAGAAATGTTCAGAAAATTGTTGGATCAAGCGGAAGCAGGAGACAACATAGGAGCATTGTTAAGAGGAGTACAAAGAACGGATATTGAGAGAGGTCAAGTATTAGCGAAACCAGGATCAATAACACCACATACAAACTTCTTGGCAGAGGTATATGTATTGACAGCAGGAGAAGGTGGAAGACATACACCATTCTTCAAAGGATACAGACCACAATTTTACTTCAGAACAACAGACGTAACAGGATCTATCCAATTACCAGAAGGAGTAGAGATGGTAATGCCAGGAGACAACGCAACATTTGAAGTAGATTTAATCACACCAATAGCAATGGATGAAGGATTAAGATTTGCTATCAGAGAAGGCGGAAGAACAGTAGGTTCTGGAGTCGTTTCTAAAATATTGAAATAAA
>DCPV01000049.1:0-10272 GCA_002323775.1 Firmicutes bacterium UBA1535
AAATAAAATAGTAGAGAGAGTATAAATATGTTTTTTCTAGGATTACTAATAGTTATATTAACTGCGTTTGCAGTTAATCAGATTTCAATTAGAAATGCCCTTAAAGGAATAGAATACACGCAAAATTCTTCATTAGTACTGGTAGAACCAGATGAGGAGTTTGATATAATATGTGTTTTAAAAAACAGGTCAGGACGTTTTGTTTCTTATTTGAGAGTAAGGGATCAATTTTCGAAAGAGGTAGAAACTCTTGTTAAAAGTACAAAAGAATTAGATTATACAATAGTTGAGAGTAGTCAGTATATGATGCCAAAACAAAAATTGGAACGAAGAATAAGAGTTTCAATACCGAAAAGGGGAATATACTGTTTATATGGTGCTGTCATTTATGGTGGGGATTTCTTAGGAATGAATGAAATCAAGGGAAATTATGATTACCATGAAGAAATAGTTTCTATTCCTAAAGAAACTGAACTTCCAAATATTGAGATAAAGCTAAGTGGATATATTGGTGATATATCAATAAATAGATTCATATTTGCAGACCCAATACTTACAGTGGGATTTAATGATTATACTGGACAGGAACCTCAAAAAATGATTTCATGGATACAAACTGCAAGGCTTGGACAATTAATGGTCAAAAAATATGATTATACTGTTGAGCTTATGCTGACAGTTTTATTAAATATTGATTATGATGGAAAGAATCACGGGGATCTTGTTGAGGAATGTTTCTCAATAGCAAGAAGCGTCTGTCAATTTTTAGAAAGTAAAAATATAAGATATAGACTAATAACAAATGCAATAACAATAGGACCAAGACCAATTTTTGAAAATTTAGACTATGGTTGCGGTAAAGATCATTTGATGAATATTTTAGAGGGTCTTGGGAGAGCAGGATATACTGTAAAGGAATCATATAAAAGTATATTTGATAGGGCAATAAATTTTGCTGAAATGGGTGTAGGGTATATTCTTATCACCCCAAAAATGGATGAAAACCACATGAAAACAGAAGCTAGCTTTTTATCAGTAAAGGATAAATTAAAGGAATTAACGGGCTATGATTTATGTGTATTAACTCCAGAGATGGGGGGTGAGTGATATGTTTTTAGTTTTTCTAATTAAAAATATATGCTTGATGTCTTTCTACTTTGCGTACTCTGTGTTGATATTTACACATTTTATACATAAACCCATTATACTGGTATATTTTATAATTCTTGCTTTATTTTCGTTAAATTATATTTTTAGATGCAATAAAAAATATAACAAATTAAAATACTTATCGGTACTAGGAATTATGATAGTTGCAGTTTACTTGAAAAGCATAGCAGGTATTATTTGGCTTACATTTCCGTTCATTTATATGATACACATGATTAAAAAAGACGAATATCAAGTTTACTATTATGATTTCAAAAGTGTATTTATGGTACTTATCATAATTATTTTAGCTTTGCCATTGCTAGCTCTTTTAACAGGTGTATTTGATTTGTTTAAAAGTGTCAGCCTGCCATATGCTTTAGTTTTTGCTTTAAGCGGGTTTTATTTGTTGCGTGTCTCTAGGCATAGTAAAGAAGTAATTAGTAGTAAAAAGTTTGTTATAATAAATATATTAGTTATCATAGTTGCTTTTACTGTATGTATAATTTTAAGTTCGGATGTATTTTTAGGAAATATAATTCATTTATTTGATTTAATATTTGGTAAAGTGTTATTGCCAGCAATACAAAAAGTTTTCTACATAATTTTTTATCCTATGACGAGGGTTTTAGCCAAGATTTATGATAAAGCAGGAAAGAATGACATGACACAAGAGATTGAGAATAAAGATGAAGTAGAAGCTTTAGAAGAAGTGAAGGACTTATTAGAAAATAAGGAATTCTTGCTTATTTTTTATATTTTTACTGCTGTATTTTTTATATTTATAGTTACAGTAATTATATTAATGGTTTTGTCAAAAAAGAAAAAAATAAGAAAAGAAGATAGTGAGGTATATGGTGTTAAGCAGTATAGAAGCTTTTTAGATGATGATTTTAGTATTAGCAAAAAAAGGAATCAGATAATTAACAGCAGTATAGATCAAATAAGATATTGTTATAGAAAATTTCTTTTGCTCTGCAATAGAAAAAATATAGGAATATTCCCATTTGATAGCAGTAAATCAATATGCGAGAAATCATCAAAAATATTTATAAATTCTGAACAAGAATTAAAAGATATAAAGGAAATTTATCGAAAAGCACGTTATAGTGAGGAAATTATAGATAAACAAGATATAAAAGCGATTAAAAATATTTGTAAAGGATTAGAAAGGAAAAAAACATAAGAAAATATAAAAATAAACTATTAAATTTTTTAAAAATAATTGATTGTTTGATAATTATTTAGCCAAAGTCATTAAAGATTAAAATAATTTCAAGTTTCATTGCATTATTTGACATTATATGGTAGAATTTAAAAAATAGTAATAACGTTATCAATGTTAAAATTCTAACGTGTACTAAGAAATTTTATTGAAACAAAATATTTATAATAGTACAAAAAATACTAAGCAGTTGTTCAGAGGTTGTTTTAGGCAAAAAAGGCTTGTAAATAAAATAGTAGAGAGAGTATAAATATGTTTTTAATTACAATAATAGCAATTGCAATAATTATATATATAATTGAAAATAATTCAATAAAAAATGCTTTGCGTGGGATAGAATATTCTCAAATGCCTACATTGTCTATCGTTGAGCCTGATGAAGAATTTGATATTGTATGCGTTTTGAAAAATAGGACTAGGCGTTTTGTTTCTTATTTAAAGCTGAAAGAAAAATTTTCAAAAGAGATAATTATTCCTAAGAAAACTGATGATGTTGGTTATGCGTTTATTCAAAGCAGTAAATACTTGATGCCAAGACAAATTTTAGAGAGAAGAATAAGAGCTTCTATACCAAAAAGAGGAAGGTATCTTTTGTATGGAGCTACGATATATGGCGGAGATTTTCTTGGCTTTACTGAAACTATCAAAAGTTATGAGAGCATAGAGGAAGTAGTTGTTATTCCTAAAGAAACTACTGTTTCAAATCTCGATGTAAAACTAAGTGGTTATATTGGTGAAATGTCAATAAACAGATTTATATTTGAGGATCCAATACTTACGGTGGGATTTAATGATTATACGGGACAAGAACCTCAAAAGATGATTTCATGGACACAAACAGCAAGAGTTGGTCATTTGATGGTTAAAAAATATGATTATACCCTTGAGTTAATGGTTACTGTTATACTAAATATAGATTATGATGGAAATAATCGTGAAATGCTTGTTGAAGAATGTTTCTCAATATGCAGAAGTGTTTGTCAATACTTGGAGGCTAAAAACATAAAATATAGAGTTATTGCAAATACAATAACAGAGGGTGTGATACAAACATTTCGAAATGTGGATGGATTTGCTTGGGGTAGAAACTATTTAATGAACATTTTAGAAGACTTAGGGAGAGCATCTATAGACATAGTTAGAGAGTCTTATGAAAAAATGATGAATAAAGCTATTGATTTTGCAGAGCTTGGAGTAGGACATATTCTTATAACACCAGATATAGAGGGTGTTTACTCTAAGGAGGAAGCGAATTTTTCTAAGAATAAATCAGATTATTTGAAAGCTGAGCTAAGTAATTCATATACATTAGCTAAACTAAGAGAGATGACTGGTCATGATGTATGTATTTTAACTCCAAATTTATATTCGGATTTAGCTTCAAGCTCAAGTAAAGAGCGAGGGGGGGAGTAAGATGTTCTTAATCTTTTTAATTAAACATATTTGTTTACTGGCTTTTTATTTTACCTGTGCTAATATGATATTTGTTGACTCAGTAAATAGCTCAAGACTTATAATATATTTTATAATTCTTGCAAGCCTTTCGCTTAGTTATGTCTTTAGAAATAATAAAAAACATTCTACATTAAAATATTTGCCTGTATTAGGCTTTGCTATTGCTGTATTATGCACTAGGACTATTGTAGGTGCTATTGTAGCTGTAATTCCTTATATATACATGATTTATCTTATTAGAAAAAATAAATACTATGAAGATTATTATAGCTTTAGGGATTTATTTATTAAACTTCTTATATTAAGTGCATTTTTATTAATAATAGTTCTTTTAATTAAAAGACTTGAATTGTTTTATAAGATTGGACTTCAATATGCTATTATGTTTATTATAAGTGGATTATACTTGCTTCGTACAATGAGGCACAGTGAAGATATAATTACAAATAAAAAATTTCTTAGCATGAATTTACTTATTATTACTATCACTTGTCTATTATTTATATTATTCAGTACAGATGTTGTTCTAAGCACTGTAATTTCTGGGATAAAATTCGTATATATCAAAATAATTATACCTACATTATCCCAGGTATTTTATATTATTTTTTCACCGCTTGGCAGACTTTTAGATAAAACTATAATATCAAAATTTTCAGAAATGTCTTACGAAATGCGTAAAAGTAAAAAAAGTGATTATAAAGAATTTACAGAGGAAGCAGACATAACAACATTTTATATTTTGACATTTATATTTGTTAGCATAGTTCTTATATTTTTAATTTATTTTTTGACTAAGTGGATTTTGAATCGAAAAAGAAAAAACTCTAACTTCACAGAGGGTATTGTTGAACACACAAGCTTTTTAAATGATGATATCAAGAAAAAAAACACTAAGCGCAGCTTTTATAATACAAACCAAACAAGATTTTGGTACAAAAAATTTCTTGAGCTTTGCCGTAAAAAGGAAATGTATATTTTTACATATGATAATAGTCAAACTATATATAATAAATCATCTAAGCTATTTAAAAATCATGATGAGGATTTGGAGAATATAAAGGAAATTTATAGAAAAGCTCGATATGGTGAAGATTCTATAGATAAGCAGAATATAAAAATAATTAAGAGTAGCTATAAAAGCTTGGAAAAGAAAAAAATAGAAAAGTAAAAAACAGAAAGGTATTGCCTATTTGACAATAACCTTTCTGTTTTCTATATGTAGCTTTCCCTCGCAGAATAGTCTTACTGCTTCTGGTAGGAGCTTATGTTCAATTTGCAAAACTTTTTTTTGCAGACTCTCTGCTGTTTCATCGTCATCAATTTTCACTGTGTCTTGAAGTATTATTGACCCTGTATCAGCATCTTCATCTACAAAATGGACTGTAGCTCCGCTTATCTTAACCCCGTACTTTATTGCTTCTTCATGCACCTTTAGACCGTAGAAGCCCTTGCCACAAAAGGACGGTATTAATGATGGGTGTATATTTATTATCCTGTTTTTAAAGCAGTTTATAAAGTCTTTGCTTAAAATTTTAAGATACCCTGCTAGAACAACTAGGTCTATGTTACGTCTTGTAAGCTCGCTGATTATCTCGGCATTAAATGCTTCAGCACTTTCATAGTCCTTTTGATTTATATAAAGAGCGTCTATATTATTAAGCCTTGCTCTTTCAAGTCCGTAGGCGTCTTTTTTATTAGAGATTACAATGTCTATAGTACCATTTATATTACCCTGATTATCTATCAAAGCTTGGAGATTAGTTCCTCCACCTGATACTAATACTGCAATTTTTTTGGAGACTAATTGTGGCATATTTTCAAGCCACCCTCTCTTTTTACCATATTGCCTATTTTTACAGGTTTTTCGCCTACTGATAACAGATATTCCGTTATTTTATCAGCCTCATTATTATCAACAGCTAAAACCATACCTATACCCATGTTGAACGTTCCATACATTTCGTCTATATCAATATTTCCTTCTCTTTGCATAAGTTTAAATATTGGAAGAACATTTATATTTTTAGTTTCAATATCAGCAGTTAAGCCATCTGGAAACATACGAGGGATATTTTCATAAAATCCTCCGCCGGTAATGTTAGACATACCCTTTACATTGAATTTGCTTATCAAATCAAGTATAAGCTTTGGATAAAGCCTTGTAGGAGTTATTAGAGCTTCGCCGAGTGTAGAGCCTAGTTCATCGATATAATCATTAACCTTATAATCTTTATAATCAAAAAATATTTTTCTTACAAGTGAATATCCATTGCTGTGAATTCCGCTTGATGGAATTCCTATAAGTACGTCACCCTCTTTTATCGTGCTTCCATCTATAATTTTTTTCTTGTCTACTATTCCTACGCAAAATCCTGCTACGTCATATTCGCCATCTCTATATAAACCTGGCATTTCGGCAGTTTCTCCACCTATCAATGCACATCCTGATTTTATACAGCCATTAGCTATACCCTCTACTATCTTAGCTGCCTTTGCAGGCTCAAGTTTTCCTGTTGCTATATAATCAAGGAAAAATAAAGGCTTTGCTCCTTGGCAGATTACGTCATTGACGCACATTGCAACAGCGTCTTCACCGATAGTATCATGCTTATCTGTCATAAATGCTATCATAAGCTTAGTTCCGACCCCGTCAGTTCCAGAAACAAGTATTGGTTCTTCATACTCATTTTTATCTATGGCAAACATTCCGCCAAAGCCTCCTATATCAGACATTACTCCTTTGATATAGGTTTTTTTAACACTTTCTTTTATAAGCCTTACAGTTTCATAACCAGCATGAACATCGACACCGGCTTCTTTGTAAGTTAATTTATCATTCATATCGTGCAATTCCTTTCTTTAATTGAAGTTAGGTACTTCCATAGGATAATCGCCATTTAAGCAGGCTAAGCAAAAACCATTTTCTCGTCCTGTTGCTCTTATTAATCCCTGTATACTTAAATAATGTAAACTATCAGCCTTTATAAATTCCTTTATTTCTTCGTTGCTTTTTGTAGCTCCTATCAAATAGTTTCTAAATGGAGTGTCAATTCCGAAGAAGCATGAATGTGTAACAGGAGGAGAGGCTACTCTTACGTGTACTTCCTTAGCACCTGCTTCTTTAACCATAGTTGCAAGCTTTCTGCTCGTAGTTCCTCTAACTATACTGTCATCTATCATAACTACTACTTTATCTTTAACAAGCTCCTTTAAAACGCTTAATTTCATTTTTACAGCTTCTTCACGAAGCTCTTGGTTTGGCTCTAAGAATGTTCTCTTAGCATATCTGTTTTTAACAAGTCCGAGTCCGAATGGAATACCCAGCTCTTGTGCATATCCTATAGCTGCCGGAGTACCAGAGTCAGGAACAGAAAAGACTAAATCTGCCTTAACTGGGGCTTCCTTTGCAAGCTCTCTGCCTGAATTGTATCTGGCTTCATAAACGCTTATTCCGTCTATCACGCTATCAGGTCTTGCAAAATACACATATTCAAATATGCAGGATTTTTTTGAAGCATATTTGTTGCTTTTTATACTTTCTATACCATTTTCATTAATAACAACAATTTCGCCCGGCTCAATATCTCTTATAAATTCTCCTCCCATTGCTGTGACAGCACAGCTTTCAGAGGCAAGTATATATCCATCAGGTCTTTTACCTATGCAAAGCGGTCTAAGTCCAAAATGGTCTCGTACACCTATGAGAGATTTATCGTCCATTAATACTAAGGCAAAGGCTCCCTTTATTATTTCCATAACATTTTTTAATGATTTCACAAGATTATCATTGTAGTTTCTAGCAATCATATTAGCGATAACCTCTGTATCGGTAGAGGTTTGAAATATAACACCGGAGTTTTCCAATATTTCCTTTAATGAATCTGCATTGACTAAATTTCCGTTATGAGCAAGAGAAAATGCACACTTTTTGTACTTAACCACAAGAGGCTGAGCATTTTCAATATGACTGCCTCCGGTAGTAGAATAGCGAACATGACCTATTGAAACATGACCATTTAATTTACTTAGGCTATCATTGTTAAATACCTCTGCGACTAAGCCCATGCCCTTATGCTGTTCTATGAGTCCGCCACCTATGCTTGATGCTATACCTGCACTTTCTTGTCCTCTGTGCTGCAATGCAAAAAGTCCGTAGTATACAAGGTGTGAGGAAAGCTCAGGTTTTTCTGTATACATTCCTATTATGCCACATTCTTCATGTAGCTTATCATCGCCGAATAATTTATCGTAATTGAACATATTAGACCTAATTCCTTTCTGTTTCCCTGTCTATTATTTAGTAATTCTTCCTAAAACTTCTTGATAAACTTCTTCAACTCCGCCTAAATCTCTCCTAAATCTGTCCTTATCAAGTTTTTTGTTTGTATCCTTATCCCACAATCTGCAAGTATCCGGAGAAATTTCGTCTGCAAGTATAACCTCTCCGTCATATAGACCAAATTCTAATTTGAAATCAATTAATCTGATATTTCTTTCGAGGAAGAATTTTTGCAATATTTCATTGATTTTTAAAGCATATTCTTTAACTTTTTCAAGCTGTTCTTCTGTAGCCAATTCCATTGCAAAAATATGATAATCATTTATCATTGGGTCGCCAAGTTCATCATTTTTATAGCTAAACTCCAAAACAGTTTTTTTCATTGGAGTTCCTTCTTCAATTCCTAATCTTTGTGATAATGAGCCAGCAGCTATATTTCTTACGATAACTTCAAGAGGAAGTATCTTAACTGCCTTAACAAGACACTCTCTGTCACTTAAAAGCTCGATTTGATGTGTAGGTATGCCTTGCTCCTCAAGCATTGCAAATATTGCAGCAGTCATCTTGTTATTTACAACACCCTTGCCAATTATAGTTCCTTTTTTCTCTCCGTTAAATGCTGTAGCATCGTCTTTATATTCTACGATATATTGTTTTTCATTGTCTGTTCTAAATACTTTCTTTGCTTTTCCCTCATATAATTGTTCTAATTTTTGCATTTTTTATTTTCCCTTTCTATGTTTTAATTTATAATAATTTATTAGATGTATAATTGAACGCCGATTGAACAGATTTTAAATCTACTTAATCAGCATTTTATTCTTTTTAGATAAATTATAACTTTTTCTGAAGCTCAATATCAGCCTTGATTACCTTATCTTCCATTTGCTTTTTATACTCATGAAATTTCTCTCTAAGCTGTGGATATTTAATTGAAAGCATTTGTATAGCTAAAAGTGCTGCATTATCACCACCATTTATACCTACTGTTGCAACCGGAACTCCCGGAGGCATCTGAACTATTGATAGTAAAGCATCTATACCCTCAAGTGCTGATGATTTAACAGGCACTCCAATCACTGGAAGACAAGTACATGCTGCTAGAACTCCGCCCAAATGTGCTGCCATACCTGCTATTGCTATTATTGCCTCAAAGCCATTTTTTTCTGCATTTTTAGCAAAATCAGTAGCTATATCAGGAGTTCTGTGTGCTGACATCACTCTTAATTCAAACTCCACACCAAAATCTCTTAAAATTTGTACTCCCTTTTCTATTACCGGAAAGTCCGAAGCACTTCCCATTACAATTGCTATTTTCATTTTAATTTATCTTCCTTTCATTATTTAAAATATGATACACCAGCTTCAAACAGCTTTTGGTCTTTGTTGTAAGGTATATTTTTATATGTTCCTATATCAAGTCTTTCAGAGTGTCCCATTTTTCCCAAAATTCTTCCGTCAGGACTTGTTATGCCTTCTATTGCTTCTACTGAGCCATTTGGATTGAATAATCCATTGTAGCTAGGATTAAAGTCGCTGTCAACATACTGAGTAGCTATCTGTCCGTTTTCTTTTAATTTCTCAATCCATTCCTCATTTGCCATAAATCTTCCTTCACCATGAGACAATGGGATGTTGTATACATCGGATATATTGCAATTATTAAACCAAGGAGACAGATTAGAAACTACCTTAGTCATTGCAAATGTAGAAATATGCCTTCCTATCGTGTTGTATGTCAATGTAGGGTCATCCTTGCTTATTTCTCTTATCTCACCATAAGGCACAAGCCCAAGCTTAATAAGTGCTTGAAATCCGTTGCAAATCCCTATCATAAGTCCATCTCTATTTTTAATTAAGTTCATTATAGCTTCGCTAAGCATTGGATTTCTAAATGTTGCGGCTATAAATTTGCCGGAGCCATCTGGCTCATCACCAGCACTAAATCCACCTGGGAAAGCTACAATTTGTGACTCGTTTATTAGCTTGGTCATTTCCCTTATGGAAAATTCAATGTCTGATGGACTTAAATTTTTAAATACAAAGGTCTCGGCTATAGCTCCTGCTCTTTCAAAGGCTCTCTTAGTATCGTATTCGCAGTTTGTTCCCGGGAACACAGGTATAAATACTCTTGGTTTTGCAATGCTTACATTTCTTGATT
>DCPV01000049.1:10400-12551 GCA_002323775.1 Firmicutes bacterium UBA1535
ATGCTTACATTTCTTGATTTTTCTAATTTGTTTCCGACAGTATATTGATAATCCTTTATTTTCCCCTCAGTATCCTTTTTTATAGGGAAGATGCTGTCAAGTGGCTTGAGCCATTCATTTAACATTTCATCTATTCTGATATTGTAAGAGTTGTTTAAGGATATTTTTTTCTGTGCAATAGTTTCTCCTATAACAAGATAAGGAATATCTAAATTATCAAGATTATCAATCTCTAAAATTATATCGCCATATTTTGGAGCAAAATAGAAATTAGAATCAAATATTGTACTTCCAATAGTTGAAAAACCAATCTTATTGCCAAAACTCATCTTGCTTATCGCCTCTGCAAGTCCGCCATAGCCTACTGTATGAGCGCTTAAAACTCTGCCGTTTTCTACTAAATCATGTATTTTTGAATACTTATTTTTTATATCATCAAAATTAGGTATATAGTTTTCATCTTTTTTTGCCTTGATTAAAATTACCTTACTGCCTGCCTTTTTGAACTCCGGAGATACTACATTATTAATATCTTCTACACAAACAGCAAAGCTTATCAAGCTTGGAGGAACATTTATATCTTTAAATGTTCCGGACATACTGTCCTTGCCGCCTATAGCGGGAATTTTCAGCTCATGCTGAATTTTAAAAGCTCCGAGCAGTGCCGCAAAAGGCTTACCCCATTTTTCTTCGTCTTTTCCAAGCTTTTCAAAATATTCTTGGAAGCTTAATCTTATCTTAGAGTAATCTCCACCCATAGCAACTATTTTAGCTACAGAGTGTAAAACCGCATATATAGCTCCATGATATGGACTAAGCTTTGATAGCTTAGGATCAAAGCCATGAGCCATCAAGGTGCAGGTATCAGTCTGTCCACTTATAAGCGGAAGCTTTGCCGCCATACCCTCTGTAGGCGTCATTTGCGTTTTACCTCCAAAAGGCATCAAAACTGTGCAAGCACCAACGCTTGAATCAAACTTCTCAACCAAGCCTTTTTGACTGCAAACATTCAAATCTTTTAAATTTTCTAACCAAGCATCTCTTAAATTATCTGACTTAAAGGATTTTATCTTATTGCTTTCAAAACTTGACACATCATAAGCCTTTACTAAAACATCAGCTTTTTGTTTAACTCCGTTTGTATCTAGGAAATCTCTGCTTATATTTAGTATCTCCTTGCCGTTATGACACATTTTAAGTCTTCTGTCATCTGTTACACTTGCTACAACAACGGCTTCAAGATTTTCCTCATTTGCGTATGCTATAAATTTATCTGCGTCCTCTTTGGCTACTACAACTGCCATTCTTTCCTGTGATTCAGATATAGCAAGCTCTGTTCCGTCAAGACCCTCATATTTTTTAGGTATAACATCAAGATTTATATTAAGTCCGTCAGCAAGTTCGCCGATTGCGACTGAAACTCCGCCGGCACCAAAATCGTTGCATTTTTTGATTAATTTACTTAAATTTTCATTTCTAAATAATCTTTGTATCTTTCTTTCAGTAGGTGCATTTCCTTTTTGAACCTCTGAGCCGCATAAAAGTATTGATTCTTCTGTATGCTCCTTAGATGAGCCTGTAGCTCCGCCACAACCGTCACGACCAGTCCTTCCTCCAAGAAGTATTATAAGGTCTCCAGCTACAGGGCTTTCCCTTCTGACATTTTTTCTCGGAGTTGCAGCTATAACAGCACCTATTTCCATTCTTTTTGCTACGTAATCTTCATCATATATCTCTACAACTTTTCCGGTTGCAAGTCCTATCTGATTTCCGTAAGAGCTGTAGCCGTTTGCTGCCTCTGTAGTTATTTTTCTTTGAGGTAGCTTGCCTGTTATTGTATCTTCTATAGCCTGTCTTGGGTCAGCACTTCCGGTTATTCTCATGGCTTGATAAACATATGCTCGTCCTGATAAGGGGTCTCTTATAGCTCCTCCCAAACAAGTCGCCGCACCGCCAAATGGCTCGATTTCTGTCGGATGGTTATGTGTTTCATTTTTAAACATAACAAGCCATTCTTCATTTTTTTCATCTATTTTTGCATCAACAATTATACTGCAAGCGTTGATTTCATCTGAAATTTCTAAATCGCTTAGCATACCCTGTGCTCGCAGCTCCTTAGCAGCTATAGTAGCCAAATCCATCAAGCAAATA
>DCPV01000225.1 GCA_002323775.1 Firmicutes bacterium UBA1535
ATTTTCTCTTTTTTATATATTTATCCTTATTATTTTCAGCTTCATCAACTTTAGTAAAAATGTCGCTATCAACAGATTGCTTGTCTGCTTTTTTTGATATATTACCAATAAAGCTGTCTAAATTACTTGTATTAGTTGGGCTTTCCGCTTTAGTAGTAGAAGATGTTGCTTTATCAACTCTTGTACCACATTTACCACAAAAATTTGATTTCCCCTCTATTTTAGAACCACATTTGCTACAAAACATAATATCCTCCAAAATTGCTTAAATACATTCTAGCTAATATAAATAAAAACTAATATTTCAATATATCTGTTCTTTTATAATACCACTTTAAAATTTACTCTATTACAATTATAATATTTTATTCCTTTTTTTTCAACAAAAACTATTGAAAATCGACAAATAAAAAAATAATTTAAAAATTTACGTTATAATTCCATTGTTTTACATCATTAAAATTTTATGGTAAATATAGTTAATATTAAAAAACCAACTAATTATGTTGGAAATAAAAGAGATTTGATACGAAAAAGAGATTGTTCTAAAATCTCAAAACAACCTCTAATTAAAGCTAAGTAAATTTATTAATTTACAAATTTTATATTATTTACACAACTCAGAAGACATACTTGAAATTTCTTCAAATTGCTCTGATAAATTATTTACTGATGAGTTTTGCATTTTTATTGCACCTACAATTTTCTCCACTCCACTAGCATTTACCTTTTCATGCTCTGCTATCTCATCTACATCTGATTTCATACGCTGTACTGACTGATCTGTCAGCTCTATTCTGTTTATTTGCTCCTTCATTAGATTTTGTGCTTTGTTTGTTGCTTCCTCTACTGAAGAAAGATTGCTACGCAGTTCCTCTAGGTTTAACATTCCTTGCTGTGTAGCAGTCATACCAACATCAACCTTTGAATATACATTCTTAGTTGCGTCAGAAAGTCCTTTCACTACACTTTGTATTTGAGTAGCTACCTGTGCTGAACGGCCTGCCAGCGAACGAACCTCGTCTGCTACTACTGCAAAGCCCTTGCCTGCCTGTCCTGCCCTCGCTGCCTCAACAGAAGCATTTAACGACAGTAGATTTGTTTGTGAGGCAACATCCTCTATTTGCTTTAGCATTGTTTGAATTTGTCTCATCTGTCCCAAAAGTGCATCTGTCGCCTCTCTAGCTGATGAAACAGCCTCATCTGCCTGTGTCATAGCTAAATGGGTTTGATTCATCTTTTGCAAGCCCTCGTCTACACGATTTGTTACCTGATTAAAATGAAGCTCTAGCCTGTCCATGCTTTCTCTGCTATCTTGCATTTGACTTCCAACATCATCAGATAAATTTTTTAACTGAGTAGCAGCTTGCAATGTCATATTTACACGATCTTCTATACTGATAGCTATTTTAGAAATAGAGCTTGTCTCGTTTGAAAGAACTCCCATCGCCTCGTTGCTTGATTCGATGGATTGAAATAAATTTTGAGAAATCTCCTCCAATTTTCTAGTTGTGAACTCAGCAGCCATTGCATTTTCTTCGGTTTTCTTTATCATTTTTTCGCCTTTTCTTGTAGCAATATACAATACCAAAGCTACAGTGCAGTATATAAAAAGCTTAATTATTGCATTTGGCATATCACCATTAGGTCCATCAATGATGGCAGGATTTATGATTACTGCTACAATACTTGCAGTCAAGAAAATAACAGCATTATAAATAATTATTTTAGATTTAAAATATAATGTTGCCATACCTAAAACAAAAAACGATATAAAAAAAGCCTGTTCCGAGCCACCTTGGAGTGCAGAGGTTAAAAGAGCAGCTAATCCAATTATAGAAACTATAGTACAGCCCTTGAATGTTTCATTAAATCGGATATGATACAAAGCTGTTATAATAGCCGAACTTACAAACATAGTTATCGAAATCGACATTGTTCTTGAAACAAACCCGTACTTCATGTATGCAAGTCCTGCCAATAGAATAGAACAAATCCATGTCACAATAATATTTGACTTATGCGTACTACGTAGATTATTTTCTTGCATAATAATTCTCCACACCGATTCTCATAAGATAAATATGCTTTTAACAAAGATATATATCATGTATTGCAAATCAGCGTTTTCTTTCTTAAATAATATTTATTTTAAAAATTTTATCAATTTTTGTATGTTATACTAATTATACAGACAAAAAACAAAAATGTAAAGGCTTTCATCAATATATTTTTTTATTTTTAAATAATAAATATTAGCATATTTGCAAGTTTTATGTTATAGTTATATAGATAAAATAAAAATTTGTAATAATACAGAAAGGAATCCATGCTATGCAAAACTCCTCTATAATAGAATTGCTTGATAAAAAAAATCAAATATTGGATGAAATCAAAAATATTGAAGAAAATTGCGAAGGTACTCACAACTCTTTTAATATCGAAAAAATACATAAATTAAGTGAGGAGCAAGTTATATTAACAAATGAAAAATCAAAGCATTTGGAGAAGCTTTCCGAGATAGATTCTAAACTTAGGAGTATCAACTCAAAAATCAGAACACTTTCAGGTGAAGGAATAGATAAAATACTGGATGCTATAACTGAGCAAAGATGGTTTTTCTTTAAAAACAAGCCAAAGGTTATTATGGATAGATTTACAGGTATACTTTGGGCTAACTTAGATTACTTTGATTTCTACAATGTGGATAGTGAAACTCATACATTTTCCTTAGAAGAAGCGATGGAAATTGTTGATAATTTAGATTTGAATGGTTATAAAAATTGGACTATCCCAACAGCAAAGCAGCTCATCACAATGATAGATGACAAGAGCTTCCCTTTCCAAGAGGGAAATTGCCACCGTATAAAAAACCTTGATTATTGGTTTGCCCTTGAGGGAGATACTTATTGCCTGGATTTAGATAACTATAATAGAGACCGAGCTAATGTTTATTTGTTACCCTGCAACACAAGCTTGACAAATGATGAATATGCAAAAAGCATAATGGATAATAGAATTTATTCTCAAACAGAAAAAACTCAATTTACACTAAATATGTTTATTAGCAATGGTTTAGAGCCAATTTTTAAGGATGACAAGATAACACAGCTATACAACAAGGTTTATATTGAAAAGCCTGTTTTGATGAAAGAGTATGAAGAAATAAAGAAAAAAATAGCCAGATTTCATGATAATTCTTCTATTTCTTCTGTGTTTGATTTTTCTACACTTATTGAGGAATTCGACATAAGCTCTATAAATGCTTCTATAATAAAATACTATAAGGCAGTTCAAAAATGGATAGATACTATTGTTGAAATGCTTGACTTCTTTGAGAGTGAAAAAATAGAAATCATAAAAAATTTCAAGAAATTAAAATTAGAAGTATTCAAAGCTTACGAGCCTGAATTGGAATTGTCAGATGACGAAAATCTTCTGTTTGGAAATAGGCGTGATTTTATTAGAAAAATTACAGACTTTGATATAAGGACTATAAAATCAAGGCTTTTGTCTATAAGAAAAAATGCTGATGATATTGAGCTAAGGCTTGATGATATCAACCGAGGGGACAATATAATTGAAGAACTTGCTAAGCTTGAAAAAGCTGAGCGAGTGAGCTTTGAGCTTATGGCTGAAAACACTATAGATATAGTTAAAACAACACTGGCTAAAGCAGAATATTTCGAGAAAAATAAAAGAGTATTGACTTCCTTGATTAATATAGAAAATAGCTGGGCAGATGATTACAAAATGCTCAAGATAAAATTTAAGAATAAGTTTAGAAATATATGCGAAAAAGAAGGTATAGACAGCATTACATGGAGTAGCTGGTATAGAGATTGGTATATTAAAAGATTTTCTATTGAGATGCTATTTTTACCTCTAATTCAGAGAGAGGTAGCTTCGCCCATAAAAGAAAATGATTCAATTGCTGAGGATATAGTAAGTGTAGTTGAAAAGATATTAAATTCCTTGCAATTGTATAAGGACAATATTGATGACTTCTATACCAACGAGAGAAAAAGAATTTATGCAAAATTTGAAGGTACGCTCAATAAAGAAGCCGCAGAAAATGCAGAAGTTGATAAAGCACTACAGCAGTTAAATTCATACTTAAAAGGAAATATTAAAAATATAATTTCAAATTTAAAAAGTATTGATGACAAGATATTTATTCAAAAATGGATTAAGCCTTTAGTAAATATTGAAATTTAGTTATAAATAATAAATTAGCGAGGAGTCTTGTAATATAACTCCTCGCTAATTTGTTATTTATATTTATCTTAATATTTTATTTTTAAACTATTTCAAAGATTTAATAAATGTTATTGTTTTTGTGAATTTATCAGGCAATACAACATATTGTAAAGAAATTCCATCTCTTACTTCATGCTCAAAATGTACTGTGTTTTCATCATCATATCCTCTTTTTTCAATATTACCATCTTCAGCATTCTTTTTAATAAAATCATATATAAACGAATTTTGTTCTGATATTATATTTGTATTGATTTCATTAATGTTCTCATCATTATTGATAAATTCTCTATAGTCCTCCATATAAAGCTTAGCAAATTCTTTATAATTAAAATCAACAAGTTCATGTTGTGTATCATTACGAAATACAAATACATTTTTAAATTTTACATTATTTATATAGTTTCCGTCACAGAACACCTTAAATTTTTTCTGTATAAATTCTTCAGTGCGAACTATATCAATAATTTCGTTTTTAACATAATCTTCTTCATAATCGTATGGCATAGCATATGTTCTTACAACTTTTTTACCATTGTTTAGAAAATATATTATTTTAAAATCTCTATAATATCTTTCTTCTTTTTTATCAATTAGAGCCTGCTGTAGCTTTGAAACTTTTTTTATACTATCTTTTTCCTGCAATATAATCAATGAGTCATTATCCTTTATCTCATCATACTTTGCTTTAATCAAGGAATCCCACTTATCATCTGTTGCTTGTAAGTACTCTGCATTTTTTAAGTATGATGTATTAGAACCTAAATACACTGCCTTTACATCTGAAGCATCTGGGATAAAAGTTGCTCTAACCTTTAAAACTGCCGAGCTAATAAAAATTGAAGCCGCAAATATTATTATAAACGGTATATAAATTTGCAGTGCTTGCTTTGAAATTTTAAAGCTTCTGTTAAATGCTGATATAAGTATATAGTACGACAGTGCTGATAAAAGCACAAGTACTGTAACTATTGTGATTATATCGTAGTTTCTCATATTTGATGTTACGAACATAGGAAGCAGCAAAGAAGCAAAGATTGACATAAAGTATTTGAAGCCATTATGAATTATAAAATCTCCGGTTCTTTCATTTCTTCTAGTTTTTACTGCAAAAATTGTCAAAACGTAAGTAACAACAAAATATGCAATCAATCTTAAAAAATAGAATATATCAATAGCTTTTCTTGAGGCATAATCGAAGAAATAAATCTTATCGATAGGTAAAAATTTATCTACAAATGATTGTATCATAGCCTCTGTGCTCATGCCTATTATTGTGTTGTCTATAATATTACATACAAATGTTATTATGAGTAAAAGTATTATAGGTATGGCATAATTGAAAATGGTGACAAATACTGAAACTGTACCATTTCCTGTCAATATAGATGACAGTATTAGAGCAAAGTTTAAAATTATAAGCGAAGCATACATAGTATCAACAAAAGATAAATTGTTATTAACAAAGTCTAAATACTCAAACTTTTCCAAGGCATTAGCAGAAAAAACAGCTCCTGCAAGACTTGATATGGCAAATGTCAACAAAAATACCACGGTAGTAAATATAATATTAGATATCAAAGCTATATTAACTTTATTCATCATGCTTATAGGCTTAGATAAATAATATGAAATTTTTCTATCATC
>DCPV01000132.1:0-1359 GCA_002323775.1 Firmicutes bacterium UBA1535
ATAGTTTTGATGACCTAATTAAAATATCTGATGAAATAGAAAAACCTATATTTTACAATTTTAGTGAAAATATAGGAAATATGAATAAATTTTATATTATAAATGAAAATACAAGCTACATATACTATGTAAGGCACTCTCTAGCTATAATATCAAGTAATAATCTTGAAGATTCAAAAGGCATATAAATTTTTGTTGTACTAATAATGCAATTTAATAAATTTTCATACAATAATTTTTTAAATTATAGCTCAATTCCTATAAATCAAATCTTTACATTAAAATTCTACATCCTCAATCGGAATACTATCATTATTTCTCAAGAAAAGTGTTAACATCCCTAGCTTTGGTATTGTCTTGTACACTGTGCCTCTTACATCATTTGGATTGACTAATTCTCTGTCCTCTCTTGAATTGTTATCTCCCTTTGTCTTATAATATATTAAGCCATCATCATCATTTTTAACTAGCTCAACAATTCTGTGTACAATCATCATATCCCCTCTTTTGAACTGTATAACATCACCTATTTTCAAGTTTTCTATATCCTCTATCTCTTGGATTTTTTTAATTACAACAATATCTCCGGGTTCTATAATCGGTTTCATACTGCCTGTCAATATTACAGATGGGAAAATAGGAAAAACGCCTACTACAAACCATATCAGTAAAACACAAAATGCACTTACAGCTGCTAATGAAAAAACACTTTCTTTTTTTACCTTATATGCCTTATAAGCTTTACTCATTTTGTTGTGATAAAAGCTTAGTGCCATATATGAAAAAATAGGTATACTCATGTTAATAAGTCCTCTGCTCAGCCATTGCAGCTTTGGGAGAACAGGGGATATAAATTCTACTATATTCATAATGCTTAAAAAAATAATAGATGTCAGCGGATCTGCTACAGTACAAGCATAGCTTGCAAATATATTCGCACATATTAATGGGCCAAGGCTCTGAGACAGATACATTACTAGCTCTTTTAAGTTATTTAATCTTAAAATCTGAGTTATATAGATATCAACAGCTATCATTAAAATAGTAATAAGTATGATTTTTAAGGTGCTTTTCTTTGCATAATTTATCAGTAAAAATCCTCTAATTAACTCTTTAGCAGCTATTGGCACAATATATGTGTATATATTCATAGAAATACCACCTATACCCCTAGCATATGGGCTTTTACCAAAGCCTAGTATTATTCCTGAGCCAAAGTAAATTAATATATATATAAATCCACATATAAAAGAAAATAAATGAAAGTTTTCAAGCTGATTATATTTTGACATACCTTTTTGCTTTGGAAAAAAAATAAGTATGAGTAATGCAACTGCAAGCCAAATAGAAGCCTTTGCT
>DCPV01000132.1:1474-4988 GCA_002323775.1 Firmicutes bacterium UBA1535
CCAAATAGAAGCCTTTGCAATAGGATTTTCTACGATATTCAGATTAATAAATAAAGACATTGAAATAATAACAAATATCATTAATAATGATATAGATGAATATAGCTTTGAGGATGTGTAATCAATTTTCATACAGCTATAATTCCTGCGTAAAGGGCAGCCTCTGTTCTGTTTGATAAATGAAGCTTAGAAAAGATATTGCCTATATGCTTTTTAACAGTATGCTCTGATATAAATAATTTTTTTGCAATTTCATTATTAGTTTTGCCTTTGCTTATTTCCATCAAAACATCATATTCTCTTTTTGTTAGGGATTCAATATTATTGAAATTCATATTAGATGTCAGCTCTGGATCTGTGTAGCTTTTCCCACGATTTATAAGCTTAATTGCATATATAAAATCTTCAATCAGAGCGTTTTTAAGTATTATGCCATTGATACCCATATTAAAGCATCTATTGATATCCTCTTTTTTAATAAAGTTTCCCATAGCCATTATCCTTGTATCTTGATTATTTTTCTTTAAACTTTCTATAAAACTGTTTTCTTCCTCATTATTAGAATTTATGTCCATAAAGATAATATGTGGCAGGTATTTTTTTACGACAAGAGAAGCTTCTGAAAAATTAGATGCTTCAAGTACGTTGTAATCTAAAAAGTTATCCTTCAGTATGCTTACTATACCTTTTCTAAATATCGGAAAGTTATCAATAATTAATATATTCAAACCAGCACCCCTTTTATTTATTTCCCAAAAAAAGTATAGCAAAAAAATTATATATATTCAAACATAAACGTTAGACAAATAAACTCACAGATTAACACGAGATGTCAAATATAAACACCTTGCGTTAACTTGTGAGTTTATAATTCCTAATAAAAATTATTGTTGAACAAAAAAATTATCTAAGGTATCAAAATTGCTTTTATTATAAGTCTATGGCTAAGAACTCTAACAGGGTGACAGGTTATTAAGGTTAGAGAAACCTCATCCTTGTTTGAATTTAATACAGAAACGTCTGTTGGCTCGACTATTTTTATTTCAGAGACTTTGTATTCAAAGTTATTTGAATTATATGTGATTGATATAGTATCCCCAAGCTCTAACTCATCAAGTCTGTTAAAAAGTCTCCCCTTTGCACGTGCTCTGTGCCCTGCTATGACACAGTTTCCTGTTTCACCTGGATTAGCAGTTCCTGGGATGTGTCCGACACTTGACCAAATTTCTTCTTCTTTGAAATAGTTTTTAATTGGGAGTTTTACATTTATTTTGTCTATACTAATTATACCAATTACATTTTTAAGCTTTTTTTCTGTGTTATCTTCACCGTTTGTTCCCGTTGCTCCATCTCCATTAGTTCCAGCACTTTCAGAAGAATTTCTGTTTTCAACTATTGTTTGTAGACCAGAAAAATACTCATAAAAATCAGAAATATTTTCTTCCTCAGATTCAGAGCCTTGCAAATTACTATCTCCATCTGTATCTGAATTATTTTTTTCATACATTTCTATAAGTTTGTTTTTTTCATATTCATCATACAGTTCACGAAGGGGGGTGTAGGCAAGCAATCCAACACCTAATAATATGAATAATATAGCTAGAAATTTCTTCATAATACTTTTGTCTCCTTATGAAAATACTAATTTATCAAAGTTCTTATTCATTAACAACGTCAAGTGCTTCTACAAGCTTTATTTCCTTTACTCTATCCTCAAATGCAGTCACTGCATATTGATTACTAAATAAGAATACTGGTCTTTGAAATCTATCATATACTAACATAGTCCTTGAGTTCTCATATTTTCTAAGTTCTATCGAATCATCCGCCTTTATCCATCTTGCTACACTATATTCTAAATTGTCCATGCGTATATCAACATTGTACTCGTTGTTTAGCCTATATTCAAAAACTTCAAACTGCAAAACCCCTACAGCTCCTAATATAACATCATTAAAAAGATTTCTATAAACCTGTATCGTTCCTTCTTGCGCCAATTGCTCTATCGCTTTTTGGAAGTTTTTACCTTTCAATGAGTTTATAGGACTTACTCTCTTAAACAATTCAGGAGGAAACGTTGGTAATGGTTCAAAAAATATTTTTTCCTTACCATTTGTTATAGTGTCTCCAATTTGATATGTTCCAGAATCATATAATCCTATTATATCTCCGGCTATAGCTGTATCAACAGTTTCACGCTCATTAGCCATAAGCTGTGTCGATTGACTAAGTTTAAGCTGCTTTCCTGTTCTTGACAAAGTAACTGTCATACCACGTTCAAATGTACCTGAGCAAATTCTAACAAAAGCAAGTCTATCTCTATGAGCGGGATTCATATTTGCTTGAATTTTAAATATAAATCCACTAAATGCTTCATCAGTTGGCGCTACTTCACCTGTAGTTGTTTTTCTGCCTCCAGGAGCAGGTGACATATTGAGGAAATGCTTTAAAAACGGAGTTACTCCAAAATCAACTAATGCTGTTCCAAAAAATACAGGAGACAGCTTACCTCTTTCTACTTCCTTTATATCAAACTTATTGCCAGCTCCATCAAGAAGCTCTAGTTCACTTCTTAAATTACTAAGATTAACAGGGTCTAATATACCCTCTAATATATCTCCATAGACTCCTTTATCATCAAGCTTAATTGTCCTATCCTTTTTATAGAGATGCACCTCATTTTCAATCCTATCATAGATACCCTCAAAGGTCATACCATTTCCAATAGGCCAAGTAACTGCAACTGAAGGTAGTCCAAGTACCTCCTCAAGCTCCTCCATACATTCAAGAGGGTCTTTTGACTGTCTGTCTAGCTTGTTTATAAAAGTAAATATAGGGATACCTCTCATACTGCAAACCTGAAACAGCTTTTTAGTCTGTGTTTCTATACCCTTTGCAGCATCAATCACCATGACAGCACTATCAACAGATGTAAGTATACGATAAGTATCTTCACCAAAATCATTGTGTCCGGGTGTATCCATAATAGATATGATTTTATCATTATACTCAAACTGCATAACAGAAGATGTAACAGAGATACCACGCTGTTTTTCAATCTCCATCCAGTCTGAGCGAGCAGATCTTTCATTTTTTCTAGCCTTTACGGCTCCGGCTTCACGTATAGCTCCACCATGAAGCAAAAGCTTCTCAGTAAGAGTTGTTTTCCCCGCATCCGGATGCGAAATTATTCCAAATATACGGCGTTTTTGTATTTGTTCATTGCTGTTTAAATTATTAAGCATTTATTTATAAATTCCTTTCTAAAAACAAAAGTTTTCAATTTTATGTAAATTTCAAGACTAAATCACTAGAATTTAATTTTATATTAATAGTATTCCACATACATAACTATTATATTGTACATTAAAATGAGAAAAATTAAAACAATTAATTTTTTTGAAATAAAAAAAGTGCAGATATCTATAATTTTTATTATAAAATCCACATTTTTTATCAACATCATATTATCTCATAATAGTTACCTATCTGTTTTTTACAAGTTTTCTTAAGT
>DCPV01000121.1 GCA_002323775.1 Firmicutes bacterium UBA1535
GTCCGTTTGCATCTGGAAAATGCTCCAAAGCTTTGACTAGTCCTCTCTTTGCTTTTGCAATTTCCCTAATTCGACTTGTCATCTGCCCTATACTAGCAAGCAGCTCCTTTCTATCAGCAGCATAATAATATCCGTTGTCACCACTGCATATGGGATTGCCATCATTTCTTAATTGGTTGACTAATTTCCTGACAGTTCTTGAACTGATACAGAATCTACTTTGCAGATATGCACTGGGGACTGCCTTTTCAATTCCAATGTGATACTCTTTCATATAAATTAAAAAATCATGTTCCACCTCCTCGCCTCCTTTCTCATGCCATGTTTCATAACACTGTGGATATGATTGTTTTTGGGCAACAAAAAAAGGCCGACTGCTATGCTATAAATTACAGCAAACAATCGGCCTTATCTGTTTTTAGGTATTAAAAAACACGGACATATTCCGTGCTACCTTAGTACACCAAGTTCTTTTTATAGCTTGATGCTATCTCTTATTCCTTCCATATAAACAAATTTTTGCATTTCCATTTCTAAAAAGTCTGATATATCTTTATAGTCTTCAATCTGCCTCCTTACTTCTTTTGCTATATCAGTGTTTTCATATAGCTTTATACTTAGTTCCTTTACTGCTTCAACACCTTGCTTTACTTCCTCATTTTCCTTAATCAATAGAAAGTATGCTACTTCTAATCTATCACTTACTGCATTGTTAAGTATCTCAGTGATATCTTCCACGATGCCACCCCCTTCAAGCACCACAATATATCACAACTATTAGGATATATCTATTAGATTATTTACTATTCCATCGATATTTTCATACTATTTGGATCTTTACTAAATTCGTAGTGAAACTCATCCCCTTTTAATTTTATAAATCCATTCTTACAAGGTTCTAATCCTTTCTTTTCAATCTCTGCTTTCGCATATAGAGTATAATCGAAGTTATCTCCAAGTATGGTATCAGGTTCTACAATGCCGTTCTTTCTTGCAAGGATTCTTCCATATCTTTCAAGTTTGTCTTCCTTTGGTGCAAAATCGTTACAGTTTAGATTTTGTGAAATATCAAGGGCAAAGTCAAGTCTAGTACAACCTTCAAGCTCCATCGCTGACTCTAAATGTTCTATAAAGAAAGCTCTGCCTTGTCCTTGTTCATCGCAGGCATATCCAAAGTTATTACCATCAGATATTAATTCTTCTATAGAATCATATTGTTCTGATAGTTCTTTAATATTAGGGAATATGCACTTTGCATCTAGCAGAGCACATCTACTCCATTTATTTGTACCAAGTACATCTAATGCTATTGTCATTTCATCAGGTTCTAAAGTAGAAAATTCATAGTCAGGTAGGTTTATCCATGCGCCTTGAGTATAGTCTTTACTTCCCACTTTGATTTTTACAGTCCAATCATCCCCTGTCATTTCATCTAAATTTGTGCCCTCATAGATTTGTTTGAGACTGTTTCTTTGATATACATATCCATTATCCGTAAATACCCCATTGAAATCTTCATGGTATTCACTGCCAAGCTGCTCCGTTTTAATAAAGGGAAGGATCTCGTCAGATGCACATTCCTTGTGTCTTGCTACATATTCACCAAGAGATTTATTGTTGGTAGCTTTATAATGAAAATCAAAATTACTTAGTTGCTCTGTTAGATTAATCAAATCTGATGCATTATTGACTTCGACAATCTGAACAGCGCCCGCTAGAATATATTTTTCTTTGATTGACATTTCAGCAAATCGCTTTTCTAGATATTCATTTTCTTTTTCTGTGCCTTCAAGATCTTCCCATAGGTATTCTAAATTTTTCATAGACTCATCCCTCCCATTCCATGTGATTGCTCTTTAGAAGGCTCATCTGACTCTTTCATCTCTCCTTTCTGCGGACGAGATAACACTTTAAAATTATCTTCTCCAAGAATAAGACCAAGACCTCTGCCATTATCCCATTTCATGTGTATGGTTCCAATGTCATCTACCCCTATCACTGTTCCCTTTGTACCTTTTTCAACGCCTTGCACATCATCCATTGTTGAAATTAATTCAATTCGTGTTCCTACAGGATAGCCGTTCTTAATTCTTTCTACTTGATTTCTATTATTCAAATTTCATACCTCCCATTTTTTGATTTTCTTCTATACCCATTTCTTCAGCTGTCTTAATAAACCAGTTATCACTGTCCCAAAAGCTAACATAAATGTCTCCCATATCAGTACTAATCTCTCTCTGCTCAAAACCCTCTCCCCAGCCGTCTGAAGCCTGTCCAATTATATTATCTTTGATCTTTTCAAACTCCTTTGGAGTCAATTCATCATTTAAAGTAAGAACAGCTACCCCCATTAGTTCTCCTTCTACGAGTTCAACGGAAAACACATACTTTGATACTTTTGCATTAACACTATCATGGTCATCATAATATCTCATCAGACCCCGACTATCTTCTTCTGGCAGATTATTTTCCTCTATTGCCTTTAGGATTTCATCTAGATATTCAATTACTTCATGGTTTGAAATTTCCTGTTGTTCATTTGCATATTCTTTATAACCATATTCATTTTCTATATCATACGTTGTTATCCTAAGAGGCATATACAGTTTTAAGGTTTTCAATTCTTCTTGTTCAAGAAATACCATTCCAAGATTTTCAAATAATAAATTGACAAGTTTTTGATTATAGCCATGGTAAGTTATATATCCTTTCTCTGAAAACGCACCAAATTCATGTGCCATTTTCTCCTGTCCATATCTTTTAAAGTCAATGTATTCTTCAAGATTTGAATCATATTCAAAATGACCTGAGTCACAAATCATATATCTGCCATAGCTTTCTACACTATGGATACCATCAAATAATTCAAATTCGTACATAGAATCTGCTAGTGCAAAGACTTCATCAGCAGTTCGAGGTTTAACATAGTCCATAAGTTTTTCAAAATATTCTATATCATGGTTGCCTATTTCCTTATAGTATTTTGCTAAATTATTTAAATTGTCTACCTTAATTAATGGTGTTGTATCATCAGAAACAATTTCTAATATTCTTTCAGGGAAGTTATGGCTATCAATTGCAACTTCACAATCATGTAAGTAAGGTGTTTCTAATCTCATCAGTGCCTTTTCAATTTCAACATCAGAACAAGGAAGATAGATAAATTCATTCGCACCTTTTGCGGTCAGCTGTATTGTTGCCACAGTTTCTTTCCAATGATATGGTGGAAACTGCTTGCCATTATATATTTGCTCTGGTTCATTGCTATTTTTATATAAGACTCCATAAGGAGTAATTCTAGAATTAGGATTGTTTTTTATCACTCCCATAGCAAAAGATTCACCATCAAGTTCATCTAATTCTTTTACTGCTACTGCTTGCTTTTCTGATAGGTATAAATCCTTTCCTACGGTTTCTAGATTATTAAAGTCACTTACAAGGCTATAGCAATGAGTATTAAAGCTTAGATTGATTAATTCTGCTATTGTTTCAGTATTTTCTGCAAAGGCAGAAGCAAAAAATACTTTTCTTTCCTTTGTATCGAAACTATCCATCCTCTTAAATAAGAAATTTAATTCATCGATATTGCACTCTTTATCTTTTAGAACTTCATTCATATCTGAAGCATAGACCACTCCATCAATATAACAGTTGGGAGCAGTTGAAGTTGCAAGCTTTAGTTGATTATATACATTGGATATTTCACTTTCATCATAAGGGAAATTAAACATAATTGACTCATCTTCTTTTCTGTCTATTCTTTTTAATCTAATTAGCATACCTGTCCTCCATTCTATTTCATAATTGAAAATACATCTGCACCATACTTTGCAATTAATGATGCATTGATTATTATCTTAAATGCTCTATCATCAATGAGTTCTTTATCTGCTATCTCGGTAATTTTTATATGTTCTTTTCCTGTTGATATTGTCTTTGCTGTTTGGTATAGGGCATAGCCTTCTGTACTAATTTGTCTAAGTTTCATTTGTGAAAAATCAAATCCATTAAAACAAACTGCATGCTCTGAAATACTCCATAATACTTCATCAGCAGTAAGAAGAAATATTACTGCAAGGTAGCTCGGAGATCTATCCCATATTTCAATATCTTGTATACGATGTACTTGATAAAACCTTTCCTTATGGTTATCATTTAAAAATAGTTCACCCGTAAAGCCATTGCTAAGTAATTTCAATCTGTCTTTTAGAGCATAATTTTTTATTCTTCCAAAGAAATCTCTTATCAGATCTGTATATTCAATTTCATCTGCCTCTAGTTTTTCTTTGAAACAAAAACAATCATTAGGGTTACCTCTGCTTTTAACCTTTGCTACACAACCATCACAAATCTTAATACCTCCTTCACAATTAAAATGATTGTTAATGACGATTCCACTTCTTCTTTGAGTAAAATTAGGTGCCAGCATCATCAGCTGCTCTATTCCTCCCAGTGATGTACCATACATAAAATATCTTGACATTGTTCTCAGTCCCTTCTTTCTATTAGTTTTTGAAATAAAAAAGAGGCGAAGACTATCGATCATAAGTTGATCAAAGACTTCGCCTCTTTGGGATTCTTTATTTAATTTTGAATTTGTAGAAAAAATATAATTTTTTTTACAGTACTAACTTTATAATGCAACTTTATAACAAAGAAATTATTTCATGGATAATCCCTTACCTATTGCATCCTGAATTATTTTATGGCAGCACTTACCTAATGGATTTTTCTTCTGACATTGTGAATTTTCCATTGCTCCCGTAATCTTTAAAACCTCTTTCATATTAGTAGCACCATCTTTTATGACAGCATCTATAACTTGTTCCTCCGTTACTTTACTACAGTAGCACGCATATTTAGGATTAGCGTCTTTCTTAAACCATATGGGTACTCTTACTTGCTGTTTATTAAATTTGATATTAGATTCTATATTGTAGTAAGTAATATCACATTCCTCACTCATACATAAAAAATAATCATTGTCGCCAACTTGCGACCTTAGCTCGTCGAGTACCATATGTTTTACTGTAATATTTTTTACAAGAGTTCCTTGTTTTTCACATACAGGGCATAGATTATTTTTTCTTGCTATGGTTATGGATTCTGATTCATTTCCACAGCATGACATATTTTGATCATTGCCTTCTTCTTTTTCAATCATTGATTTGTCCTCCTTTACTTATTCAGCACAACAGCTAAGCTTTTTCATATCCTTGTCAAAAGATTGTGCAACAAGTTTTATTGCTTCTGACATAGTAGGGTATACGTGTATAGTGTTTGATATATCAGTGCTAGTGAGATCAAATTGTATTGCTAAAGTTGCCTCTTAGATAATCTCTGCTGCTAACTCACCTATAGCATGAACCCCCAGAATCTTTTTAGTGTCTTTGTCAATAATCATCTTTACAAAGCCTTAAGTATTTCTAATCGCAGCAGCCTTTGGAACTAATGCCATATCTAAAGTCCTACTATCAACTTTTAATCCTAATTCTATAGCATCAGCTTCCTTAAGTCCTACTGAGCCCACTTGGGGACTAGTAATTATTACATGAGGAACTGCTTTATAGTTAGGTTTTCTTATATTGTTCTGAGTAGCATTTTCACCCGCTACTGAACCTTCATGGGCATCTACTGTAACAAGCATATAGTTTCCAATAACATCACCAGCTGCATAAACATTAGGATTTGATGTTTGTAAATATTCATTAACTTTTATAAAACCTTTTTCATCTACTATTACTCCTGCCTTTTCCAGCCCCATGTTATCAGAGTTTGGAGTTCTCCCTGTGGCTATTAATAATTGGTCACCTTCAAAATTCTGTTCATTCCCGTCTTTTATAATTACATATTTTCTATTATTTTCTTCATACACTTTTTGAAACGAAAGTTCTGTTACAATATTTATTCCCTGATTTTTTAGTGCTTTTTCTAAGGCCTCAGATATTTCAGGTTCTTCATTTTTAACTATTCTTCCACTTCTTTGTAGAATTGTAACCTTTGGACCAAACATAGAAAACATTTGAGCAAACTCAACAGCGATCCAGCCACCACCTATAACAACTAATTTTTCAGGTAATTTATCTAGCTCCAAAATTTCAATATTGGTTAAATATTTTACACTTTCTAAGCCATCAATTTTAGCAACAGAAGACCTAGTACCAGTTGTGATTATATATTTGGAAGCCTTATACTGTTTTTCATTTACCTGGATGGTGTCTTGATTAATAAATTCAGCCTTACCTTTAAGAAAGGTAAGATTTTTGTCATTTTCATAAATATCGATATATTTTTCTTTTCTTAGCTCTGCAAGTAGATTATCTTTTTGCATAATAATCTCTTCAAGATCTAAACTTACTTGTTTCATATTGATGCCCGCAAAAGGGTTCTCTTTTCCAAAATGATATATTTCTGCCGCTCTTAGCAAGTTCTTGGTAGGCACACATCCTACATTTAAACATGTTCCTCCAATTACTCCACTTTCAACAACCGCAACCTTTTTATTAAACTGAGAAGCCTTAATTGCTGCGGAAAACCCTGCCGAGCCACCTCCAGTAATAATTAAATCAAAGTCTTTTGCATTTTCGCTCATTTTATCCCTCCTTGTTTTCGGTATACTTTTCATTTTTAAATATTTCACAAGTACATATTTTATCCGTGTTTCCATCAGCTATAGATTGACCTAATTTAACAAGTGCTATCACTCTTTCATCTGAAATAGAGTAAGTGTTCATTATATAACCTCCTCGTCTTTGCATCACATTAAAAGAAGAATGTACAGCTTCATCTGCAATAACAATATAACCTGCATACTTGTTATCAATTCCAACGTGCACAACAGTTCCAACAACTTCACTTTCATCGTAGGCCATATTTAACTTTTTCATAAGTTTAATATTCCCTACTGCAACCTTTTTTCCATCCACTGTTGCAATAACTCCATGCCCTGATATCTCTTCTGTATCTGAAATACGTCCATTGTCAATTTCCTTG
>DCPV01000155.1 GCA_002323775.1 Firmicutes bacterium UBA1535
CCTTAAGACCAGAATATTTTGATGCAGAAGCGGCAATAATCAACTCGTCCTCAGCTATAGGAATATAGTTCAAGCTGCTTTTCTTATACATAGCTCCAGTAAAGCCAAAATTAATCATACCATCTTCAATATAATTAAAAACAATCTTTGAATCTGTCTTTTTTATATTATACATAGCCTTAGGATAAATTTTATTAAATTCAAATATTATATTATAAAGAAAATAATCTGCTGGCAAGGAGCTTGAATATATATTGATTTCTTCATCTAAATCTTCATTCACTTTTTTAAGCTTATCATAAATTTTATTTTCTTCAACAAGTATATTTAAGGCATATTTATAAAGCTCTTTTCCAGATTCTGTTGGAAGTATATCTCTTCCTTCTTTTTTGAACAAAATTGTTCCAAACTCCTTTTCCAAGAGCTGAAGCTGCTTGGATGCCGCTGGTTGTGTTATATAAAGCTTCTCTGCTGCCTTTGATATATTTTTTAAATTTATGACTTCTATGAACGTTTTTAAATATGATGTATTCATTTTTTACTCCTTATACCTATTACAACTTTGAAAATTGCTCCCAGAGCTTTATCGCTTTGCAATAGAAATTTCATCACTAGAAATAATGTAAAAAGGATTACTCCTTCCTCTTACTATTCTATTAATATGGTGATTTGCTCATTATTTTTTTCTCAAATTCTACAACTTTTTCTTCTAAGTCCTTAACTTTCTTGCTCATATCAGCAACATATGCCTCATCTTTTATAGATGCAAGATTAATTTTTGTATTTAATAATGCTGATAATACTGCTGTTCTCGAAAGCATTGCAGACACTAATCCGTCAGTTACTGCATTTGAATTTCCACTTTCAACTACTTTTTCTGCAAAAGGCATTATTTCAAAAGCATGACTAGCAATTTCAAAAGGAACTTCAGCTGCAATTTTTAATCCTGATTGCATAGCAGCAGTTCTTAAAGCTTTTTCTTCATCAGTATCTTTTGGCATTTTCATAGCTTGCATTACGTCGTTAAATGAATTGCTATCTCTCTGAATATCATCAAGAAGCGTTGCTCTTAGCTGTGCAGCTTTGGCAGCTATATCTTTCATTTGTCCTTCGACTTCTTCATATTTTTTCTTTCCAATTGTAAGGTTTGCTACCATTTCAGTAAGCGCCGCAGATAAAGCACCACTTACAGCCGCTATGCTTCCGCCTCCTGGAACAGGCTCTGCTGAAGCAGTTTGTGCAGCAAAATCAATTAATTTCATTTCTTTCATAATATTTTACATCCCTTTCTTTTTCAATAACATCATAGGTAACTGCAACACTTCACGCACACGAGCATTTTTAATCTCGCAATTACCTTGCTAATAATGTTGAATAATTTTATATTAATAACTTATCAGGAAATAATTTCCCCGTTCTTTACAACAGTTTCTACAATATTAACTCCAACATGGTACGGTAAAAAGTTTATAGATGGGTATTCTAATATAATTATATCAGCCTTTTTCCCAACTTCGAGACTTCCTACAGAATCTGCCCTGCCAACTGCTACCGCTGCATTGATAGTTAGAGCTGTTATTATTTCTTCTATTGACAATTTCATTTGAATTGCAGAAATTGCTATCAAAAGAGGTATAGAGTTTGAAAAACAACTGCCTGGATTTAAGTCAGTAGCAAGTGCAACAGCACAATTGTTATCAATCATATATCTACCTCTGGCATATTCTTCCTTCAAAGAAAATGCTGTTATTGGCAATAAAGAACAAATAACTCCTGCTTTAGCCATATCTTGTATACCCTTGTCAGATGCTTGCAGCAAATGATCTGCCGAAACAGCTCCTAGCTCTGCTGCTAGCTCTGCTCCACCCAACTGAACAATTTCATCTGCATGTATTTTTAATTTAAGACCCATTGCCTTGGCTGCTTTTAAGAACTTTCTTGACTGCTCTATTGAAAATACGTTCTTTTCACAGAAAATATCTGCAAATTCAGCCAAATCTTTTTCTTTAACTACAGGCAACACATCATTTATCATAAAATCAATGAATTCATCTTCTTTTCCCTTGTACTCAGGAAGCACGCTGTGAGGTCCTAAAAATGTTGAAACTATATCTATAGCTTCCTCAGAATTAAGAATTTTCATAGCTTCAAGCTGTTTTACCTCTGTATCTAAGTCAAGACCATATCCACTCTTTCCCTCTACAGTAGTTACTCCAAATTTCAGCATTTTATGCAGTCTTTTTCTTCCAATTTCTACTAAATTTTCTAAGGATTCAGCTCTTGTTGCCCTCACAGAATTTGTTATGCCACCACCTTTTTCCATAATGGACATATAGGTATCTCCTCTTAATCTCCAAGAGAATTCATCCGCTCTATATCCACCAAATATAAGATGAGTGTGTGAGTCAATAAAACCCGGCAATACTGCCTTGTTTGAAGCATCTATAAGCTTGTAATTTTTTTCATCATATTTAGATAAAATTTCTTCAGTAGTTCCAACTGCTACAATTATACCATCCTCAACTACTATAGCTCCATTTTTTATAATGCCTATATCTGACATTTCCTTTCCTCGCTTAGGTGCATCACCCTTGCAAGTTACAAGCTCAGAAGAATTTTTAATGATTAAATTTTTCATATCAAGATCTATTCCTTTCACCAAGTAAAGTTTACTTCACTTTATAATCTTGTTTCCAAAACTTGATCAATACTAAAGTTTTCTATTCTTAAATAATATTCAGCACAATCAATCAATGCTTGCATTGGAACTAAGCCTATAACTTCACTTCCTACAACATTGACTCCGTATCTTTGTGCTTCCATCTTAACTGTTTCAAATACTCTATAAACTGCTGACTTAGTGTAATCAGTCAAGTTCATAGAAACTTGAACAATTTTTCTTTCCTCTAACTCAACTCCCATTGCTTTAACAAATCTAAAGCCGCCACCCAAGTGTCTTACCTGCTTAGCAATTTTGTCTGCTACCGACAAATCACTTGTTCCTAAATTTATGTTAAATGCAACTAATGGCATTCTCGCTCCGATTGCTGTTACTCCGGCAGTAGGATGTATAGTAGCAGGACCAAAATCTGGTTTCCACATATCATCAGTCATTTTTTCAGCCATTCCTTCAAACTGACCTTTTCTTATAGTTGCAAGATTTTCTCTATGTGGTGCCGATGCTGACTTTTCATACAAGAAGAAAGGAAGATTATATTTTTCTGAAGCTTCTTTTGCTACATCCTTAGCCAATTTGTCAGCTTCTTCAATGCTTACATTTCTTATCGGAATAAATGGAACAACGTCAACAGCTCCCATACGTGGATGCTGTCCTTCATGCTTAGTCATGTCTATCAAACTAACTGCATTTCCTATAGCTTCTATCATTGCTGCTTTTAATGCTTCCGGCTCTCCAACTACTGTAACAACACATCTGTTGTGATCCTTGTCTGTACTGTAATCCAAAAGCTTTACATTTTCCTTAGCTCTAAAAGCTTGTACTATTTTTTCAACCTTTTCTAAATCTCTGCCTTCACTAAAATTTGGCACACATTCTACTATTCTGTTCATTTTATTTTTCCTTTCCTTGCCATGTGCTAATATCTAATATAAAACCTCTGTACTACATAAGGCTTTTAATTAGATGTTAGCTTGTGAGCTGTAATTATCGTATAACTGTGAGCATTAACCGTTATTTCACAATTATCTATATCTATATACCAATTTTTACCTTTCCGAGTTATCTCAGAATTAGGTTTCTGTATTTTTTCTCTGCACCAACTGACGATATCCTCAACATCTATAGAGAGATTTCTCTTAATTCTAATTACTCCTAAATCAGTTGTATGCAGTTTATCTAGGTTTAAAATCAATTGATTTTTACTATTATCATCCATTTTATTGTTTTCACTTGTTCTTTAAATTATTATTTTTTATAATTCTTAAAAGTTTTTTCTACTAAATCATCGCTTGCTACATATGGTATTGTTACATGATCTTCGCCATTTGTTATTTTGTTGTACTCTATAGTTGTCTCAATAGAATTTTCACATCTTGACCATGAACGTCTTGATACTCCAACCATAGTATCCCATGGGATAGCTTTTCCAAGTATCTCGTCAACTCTTTCGCTTCCGTCAAGCACCATACCAAAGCCACCATTGATTGACTTGCTGATACCAACTCCGCCGCCATTATGAAGAGCCACTAAACTCATGCCTCTTGCAGCATTACCAACATAGCATTGAACTGCCATATCAGCTGTAACATTACTGCCATCATAAATGCTTGAGGTCTCTCTGAACGGAGAATCCGTTCCGCCTGTATCATGGTGGTCTCTACCAAGCATAACCGGTCCTATTTCGCCTTCTCTAACCATTTCATTGAATTTAAGAGCTATATCTCTCCTGCCTAAAGCATCTTGATATAAAATTCTACACTGTGTTCCTACAACAAGCTTGTTTTTCTCAGCATCTCTTATCCAAATATAGTTATCTCTATCCTGTCCTCTCCTATCCGGATTAATAATTTCCATAGCAGCATGGTCAGTTTTTCTCAAATCCTCTGGTTTTCCACTTAAACAGCACCATCTGAATGGTCCATATCCATAGTCAAACAGCATAGGTCCCATTATATCCTCAACATATGATGGGAAAATAAAGCCTTCGCTTGTATCAACTCCATTTTTAGCTATTTCTTTAGCTCCAGCATCAAAGCAGGACTTCATAAACGCATTGCCATAATCAAAGAAATAAGTTCCTTTATCAACTAAAGCCTTAACCAATGCAAAATGCTGTCTTAAAGATACATCTACTAATTCCTCAAATTTTTGCTTGTTATTAGCTATCATTTCAGTTCTTTCTTCAAAGCTTAATCCTTGAGGACAATATCCGCCGTCATAAGGAGCATGGCATGATGTTTGATCTGATAAAAGATCAATTTTTATATTATTCTTTACTGCATATTCAAGTAAATCAACTATATTTCCATGATAAGCTATAGATATAGTCTGCTTTTTATCCATGTATTCCTTTGCAGTTGCAAATACTTCTTCCAGATTAGAGCTAACCTTACTTACCCAGCCTTGTTCATGTCTTGTCACTATTCTTGAATAGTCAACCTCTGCAACTATACCTACTCCATTTGCTATTTCAATAGCTTTAGGCTGAGCACCGCTCATGCCGCCAAGACCTGATGTCACAAAAAGATATCCTGATAAATCGCCATCATCAGCTATTCCTAAAACTTTTCTTCCGGCATTTAATATAGTGTTGAACGTTCCGTGAACTATTCCCTGTGGTCCTATATACATCCAGCCACCTGCCGTCATTTGTCCATAATTTGATACTCCCATAGCTGTTGCATTCGCCCAGTCGTGTGGATTGTCAAACATACCTATCATCAGTCCATTTGTTATAGTAACTCTAGGACTCGTCTTATGAGATTTAAACAATCCCATAGGGTGTCCGGACATAACAACCAATGTTTGTTCATCTGTCAACTGCTCTAAGTATTTTTTAATTAACTGGTACTGCATCCAATTTTGGCATACCTGCCCTGTTTCACCATAAGTTACTAATTCATATGGATACAAAGCTACTGCATGGTCAAGGTTATTGTCCATCATAACTTGAAAGGCTTTACCTTCAACACATTTTCCATTATATTCATCTATAGGCTTACCATAAATTCTATCATGCGGCATAAACCTATATCCGTAAATTCTTCCTCTTGTCATAAGCTCATCGAGAAATTCTGGTGCAAGTACCTCGTGAAGTTCCTCCGGAATATATCTTAAGGCATTTTT
>DCPV01000161.1:0-12401 GCA_002323775.1 Firmicutes bacterium UBA1535
GGTAAATTGGTGTACTAAGAATAAGGATGTTTTAGAAAAGCATAAATTATGTGGTACTGGTACTACTTCAAAAAGGATTTCAGATGCTACCGGATTAAATGTTTTTGCTTTTAACAGCGGACCACTTGGAGGAGACCAGCAAATTGGCTCACGTATAGCAGAGGGCAAAATTGATATGGTTATATTTTTTTCTGATCCATTATCAGCTCACCCTCACGACCCGGATGTTAAAGCACTTTTAAGATTGGCACAGGTATTTGATATACCAATTGCTAATAACGAAACAACTGCTGACTTTATAATTACTTCGCCTTACATGGATAAAGAATATCCTAGAGATTTGATGAAGGTTAATAGCTAAAGATAATCTTATTATGTTTTGAGAGGTGAGAAATTTTATGAATTTTCAAATAAGAGAATGTAAGACCGAAGATGTAGATGCTATATACAACTTGAACAATACAGAAATGGGATATGAATATTCAATTGAAGATACAAAAGAGAAGCTAGAGGGTTTATTAGAAAGTGATAAGGACAAGATTTTTGTGGCAACTGTTCAAAATGCTGTTGTCGGATATGTTCATGCCAATGATTATGATGTAATTTACGCACCTCATATGAAAAATATTATGGGTATTGCTGTTTCTGGTGAATATAAAAAATATGGAATTGGGAAAGCTATGTTAGAGGAAATTGAAAAATGGGCGAAAGAAACAGGAGCATTTGGAATTCGCTTAGTTTCCGGCTCTACAAGAACAGGAGCACACGAATTTTACAGACGATGTGGATATATTGGAGATAAACAACAAATCAATTTTAAAAAGTATTTTTAATACAGATAATGACGTTTAAAGGGGTTATAAATATGAAAAATAAGCTTTTATGTGTAATGGCTGGTTATGACGATGATACAGAGAAATATCTTTCACAAATTCAAGAAAAATTATATGAACAAGGATTTCGTGGTACTCAAACAAAGAATATACCACAGCATATTACACTTGGAACTTTTGATATAGAAAAAGAAGATGAGCTTGTAAATTTGTTGAATAGTATTGCACAAAAAACAAATTCTTTTGATATTACATTTAATCATATTGGAATATTTAATGGTTCAAAGGTATTATTTGTTGCCCCAGATACAAGCAAAGAACTAATTGAATTAAAAGAAACGTTTGAGGATAGTAGCAATTGGACACCTCATACTACAATGATAATTGATGAGCCAGACGTTATATTTAAAGCAATGCCTATCGTTCTTGATAGTTTTGAGTCTTTTAAAGGAAAAGTTGAAAAAATTTATTTATATGAGTTTTGGCCTGCAAATCATATTTTATCTATTAATCTTTTATAAAGTTTAGATAATAAGTAATATTTGCGTTAAAAGTAGAATAAAAAGCGTTGACAAAGAACAAATGTTCTGATATGATTTTGTCATATAAAATATTATTTAGTTCATAGTGTTAAATTTTAGAAAAGGGGAGAATAAATTGAAACATATCAATAATGAATTGAGTGAGCAGCATAAAGAGCTTATAAGAATTATCAGAAGGAAGGATAAACTTGACGAGGCTATAGAGTTATTTTTAGATATACATTCTCAACTGCATAGTAATGTTGTTTCACACGATAAACCTAATTATGTCAATCCATTGATAAACGACTTAAAGGACAACGAATATAAAATTATGCCTAATAAAACGGATGAAACTATTGCATGGACAATATGGCATATCACAAGGATTGAAGATTTAACTATGAATATCTTGATAGCTGATGAAAAACAGGTGTTTAATAATGATTGGAAAGTTAAGATGAATGTAAATGTTAGTGATACCGGAAATGCAATGACAGATGATGAAATAATGAAGCTTAGTAAAGATATGTTTATAGAAGAACTGTTAAAATATAGAGATGCAGTAGGACTAAGAACACAGGAAATAGTTAAAAATTTAAAACCTGAGGATATGAAAAAGAAAATTCCACAAGAAAGACTTAGTAAGATAGTTGATGTAGGTGGACTTACAGAGGATAAAAATTCCATTTGGTTATTAGATTATTGGGGAGATAAGGACTACGCAGGCTTGCTGCTAATGCCGCCTACAAGACATCTAATGATGCACATAAATGATTGCTACAAATGGAAAGAGGCAATCAGAACAAAGAAAAAGTTTTTTAACATATAAAATATATAATATGGACTTATAGCACAATTTAACTTGAAGAAGATAAAAGTTAATAAATGTTTCTATAATATTTTTGGAGGGAAAGTATGAAGCTGGTAGTTATTTTTGGACCACATGCAGTTGGCAAGATGACAGTCGGTCAAGAACTTGCTAAAATTACAGATTTAAAGCTTTTCCATAATCATATGACTATAGATATAGTATCAGATTTATTTGCTAACATCCCAAAAGAAAGAGGGAGGCTCATTGAATTGTTTAGATACGAAATATTCGATGCTTATTCAAAAAGTGATGAATATGGAATGATTTTTACATATATGTGGGCATTAGACAGTCAAGATGATTGGGATTACATAAACAATCTTGAAAGCCTTTTTAAATCAAGAGGCTCAGAGGTTTATTATGTGGAGTTAGAGGCTGATTATGATATAAGGATTGAACGTAATAAAACTGAAAATAGACTTTTAAATAAGCCTACTAAAAGAAATATTGAAAAATCAGAACAACTATTTAGAAAGCTTGAGGATAAATATAGATTAAATTCTCATGAGGGTGAAATTACCAAAGAAAATTACATAAAAATAAATAATACATCTATGAAGCCTGTCGAAGTTGCACAAGCAATTAAAGAAAGGTTTAAACTATGAACATAAAATGGCTTATCGATGGTATTGAATATGTCTATAATACAGAAGTTAAGGAAAATACAAATATTAGATTAAGCTTTGATGAATTATCAAAAAAAACATTTGGTTTGTCATTTGAAAAATGGTATCAAGACGGATATTGGCAGGATAAATATATACCTCATGTATTAATACATAATGATAAAGTTGTGGCAAATGTATCTGTTAATATTATTGATACGAAAATAAGTGGGCAACTAAAAAGATATATTCAAATTGGTACTGTAATGACTGATTGTGATTATAAAAATAAAGGGCTTTCTCGTAAGCTTATGGATAAAATCTTGCAGGACTGGAAAGATAAATGTGATGCAATTTATTTATATGCAAATGATTCAGTTCTTGATTTTTATCCTAAATTTGGATTTATAAAGGTAAAAGAATATCAATATAGTAAAAATATTGTTCCTACAATAGGAAAGATAAGAAAGCTTGATATGACAGATGATTCTGATAAAAGACTACTTAAAAATTATTATGAAAAATCAAATCCCTTTTCTATGCTTCCTATGTTAAACAATTACGGACTTTTAATGTTTTATTGTTCATCCTTTATGAAGGATTGTGTTTATTATTTAGAGGATATAGATGCAATTGTAATTATAGATTATGACTCAGAAACGATGATTTGCTTTGATATTTATTGTGATGCAGATAAATCAATGGACGAGATTATAGCGGCCTCTGCCAGAGGAGATTGCAATAATATTGTATTTGGATTTACACCTAAAGATACGAATGTATGTACAGTAAAATCCATTAAAGATGATGATAGCACATTGTTTATACTTGGAAGCAAAGAAAATATATTTGCTAAGCATAAGCTGATGCTTCCTGTGTTATCACGTGCTTAGATAATTAAAATACTAATTTAAGGAGAAGATTAATGAATATTACAGTAATAGGCTGCGGACGATGGGGTTCATTTATAGCATGGTATTTGGATAAAATTAATCATAAAGTAACACTATATGGACGTGAAAATTCTATTCATATGAATAGGTTTATAGTTGAAAGGAAAAATGAATTTATAGAGTTAACAGATACTTTACAATTATCTACTAAAATTGAATTAATAACAAAATCTGATATAATTGTTATTTCAATAAATTCACAGGGACTTCAAGCTCTGATGGAGGAGATAAAAAATCTTGATTTAAGAGATAAAACAATAGTACTGTGTATGAAAGGCATTGAAATTTCTACAGGACGTAGATTGTCTCAGATTGTTAAGGAAAATTTAGATGCTTCAAATTCAGTTGCAGTATGGTTAGGACCGGGTCATGTGCAGGAGTTTTATCGTGGAATTCCTAATTGTATGGTTATAGATAGTGAAAATGCTTTAGTAAAAGAAAAGCTAGTAAATGAATTTTCAAGCGAGCTGATTAGATTTTATTATGGGCAAGATTTAATTGGCAATGAAATAGGGGCAGCTGCTAAGAATGTTATAGGAATAGCGGCTGGTATGTTAGACGGATTAAAATTATCAACTTTAAAGGGTGCCTTGATGTCAAGAGGGACAAGAGAAATAGCACGATTAATTACTGCTATGGGAGGCAACGAGTTGTCTGCATATGGATTATGTCATCTTGGAGATTATGAGGCAACTGTATTTTCAGAATTTAGCCATAACAGAAAATATGGAGAAATGTTTGTTCAAGGCGTAAAATATGAAAAATTAGCAGAGGGATATTATACAGTAAAGGCATTATTGAAATTAGGGGAAATTTATGGTGTTGAGCTTCCGATATGCAATGCAGTATATGATATACTTTATAATAACAAGAACTCAAAAGAGGTATTAAATGATTTATTTACTAGAAGCTTAAAAAAGGAATTCTAAGTATGTAAAAATAAATTAATGATTATGAAAAAACAATATTAATATAGTTCTTGACATAAAATTTTTATTAAGTTAAGCTTACTATAAAAGAGATAGCGCTAGCTCTTAAATAAAATTTAGGAGTGTAATTATGTATCACGGAAGATTTAAAGGAACACATTATGAGGCAGGATATAAATGGGGACAGTTATTGGCTAATCATGGTAAAAAACTTGATTTTTGTCCTACATTTGAATTAACAAAAGAAAGATATGAGTTTGCCAGTCAGTGCGTAAAGGAATATAGAAAGTATTTTCCTGAAATTTTAGATGAAATCAGAGGTATTGCAGAGGGAAATGGGGTTGAGGTAGAAACGCTTCAAGCCATGTTGTTTTCTATGTATTGCTTTGAATTTGATAACAGATGTACATGCTTTGCTATAAGCACCAAAGATGAAATCATCTTTGGCAGGAACAGTGACTTTTTAGTAAGTCTTGAAAAATTGTATATGAATTGTATTTACCATCTTAATATCAACTATTCTTTCAATGCAAATACCACAGCTTATGTACAGATGGAGGATGGGGTAAATGAACACGGATTTTGTGCTGGACTTACTTTTGTATATCCAAAGCTAAGAAAATCGGGATTTAATGCGGGTATGCTTGTGAGATATCTTCTTGAAAAATGTAAAACGACTAAAGAGGCTATAGAAGAATTACATCGACTTCCAATAGCGTCAGCGCAGACTATCACTATAGCAGATGCAAATGGTGATATTGCAGTCGTAGAATGTAATCCTGAAAAAATTATAATTATTAGACAAGAGTCAAAAGAACAATTTGTTGCAACAGCAAACAACTTTAATTCTGTAGATATGAAACAATATCGAAACCCAGACATAGATGATTGGAAGTCTGATGATAGATATTTTACAGCATATAATGCACTGAAAAATAACAAGGACAGTTATTCTGTGAAGCTTGCTGAGGATATCTTATCAGGAAAATATGGTTTTATGTGCCAATATAATAGAAAAGCAAATGCAGATACTGTTTGGTCAGTGATTTATGATTTAAAAAGAAAGCAAATTTGGAGAGTAGAGGGTAATCCCTCACGTAAAAATTTTAAAGAAGATTTGAGAATGAAAATTCATTAGTCATTTAATTTAGAAACAGGAGATAAAAATGGGATACATAGAGGATTTAAGAAAATTAATCGGACATAAATGTATAATATTAAATGGAAGTTGTGTTATTGTTAAAAACAAGGATGGATTTATTTTAATGCAGCAAAGAAAGTATCCATATGGAAAATGGGGCTTGCCCGGAGGCTTGATGGAATTAGGTGAATCTACTGAGGATACTGCAAGGCGTGAGGTTTTTGAAGAAACTGGATTAACTGTTGGAAAATTAAAGCTTATAGGTGTTTACTCTGGTGAAGAATATCTTTGTTATGCCGAAAATGGTGATGAATGGTATGTTGTAACTACTACCTATATAACAGATGATTATGAGGGAATTGTAACGGTAAATGATGATGAATCAATTAAATTTGAGTGGCTTGATCCAAACAAGCTTCCCGACGATGTTGTAAAAACACATAGATATATGATTTCTGATTATTTAAAAAGTCATAAATAACTACTAGGAGTTGATAGCTTGGTTCATATTAGCGAACAAAAATATGGTGATATTTATATTATAACTCTACAAAATGATGACCTAATTTTAAAGGTAAGTAATTTTGGATGCAGCATAATTTCACTGTATACTAAAGATAAAAATAATGTATTTGAAGATATTGTTCTTGGATTTGATAGTATTGATGATTATAAAAACCAAGATAAATATATTGGAGCTGTTGTAGGGAGATGTGCTAACAGAATATCAAATGCGTCATTTAGTTTGAATGATAAAGAATATAAATTAGCTAAAAATAATGGTCCTAATCATCTGCACGGCGGTATTAATGGATTTGATAAAAAAATATTTAAACACAAAGCTTTAGACAATGGTGTTGAATTTTTCTATTTATCCCAAAATGGTGAGGAAGCTTATCCCGGAAATTTAGAATTAAAAGTTAGTTATATACTTAATAAAAATAGCGTCCTTATCAATTACAATGCTATAAGTGATGAGGATACAATAATAAATTTGACAAACCATACATATTTTAATCTATCAGGCAAATGCTGCGATATAAACAGCCATTTTTTAAAGATAAAAGCAGATTGCTTTGGGGAAATAGATGAAAATGGTTTAGCTACAGGTAAATTATCAAAAGTTGAAGATACACCGTTTGATTTTAGAAAATTTAATCAAATCGGGATTGGCTTATCATGTGATAATCCGCAAATAAAAATGGGACAAGGATATGACCATCCGTTTATGCTTTCAGATGGGAAAAGTCAGATTGAGCTTTGGGAAAAGGAAAGCTCAAGAAGAATGATAATTTCTACATCTATGCCATGTGTACAGCTTTATACAGCAAATTATTTGGATGGAACTATTAGAGGTAAGGGTGGCTGGTATTATAATGCCAGAGATGGTGTCTGCTTGGAAACACAATGCTTTCCTAATTCTATAAACAATGGAGTGACGGATGTTATATTAAGAAAAAATACTGAATATAACAAAGCGACATCATGGACATTTGATATTTTGAGTAAATAAAAGACATTTAGTGTTGGAGGAATAGTAATGTTTAAATTAAAAAATCAAGATTTTAGTAACAATAATGTATTACATAGAAATCGTAAAGCATCAAGGACACATTTTTATCCATTTGGTGATATGAAAAGCGCTTTAACAACGTGCGTTAAAAATTCTAATTGTATTATTGGCTTAAATGGTGAATGGATGTTTAAGTGGTTTGATTCACCATTTAAAGTTGATGAATCTGTTATAAATAAAGCTGAGGGCTTTGAAAATATTGTAGTCCCTATCAATTGGCAGTATGCAGGATACGGTAAAAATGTTTATACAGATTTATGGTATCCGTTTCCAATGGATCCTCCGTATATCCCAGCAGAAAATGAAACCGGAGTTTATAAGAAAAAATTTGATGTAACTAAAGATATGATGACAAACCTATCAATAAGATTTGAAGGCGTTGAGAGTGCATATCATGTATATATTAACGGTCAAATGGTAGGATACTCTCAAGGTAGCCGTTTACCGGCAGAATTTGATATAACAAATTATGTTCATATAGGTGAGAATGAAATATGCGTTGTGGTTTATCAATATTGCGACGGAACGTATTTAGAGGATCAAGATATGTGGTGGCTTGGAGGTATAATTAGAGATGTATATTTGATATGTCGACCAAACATCTATTTAGAAAATGTTATTTTAGACCCTGATTATGATATAGTAAATCATAAGGGTATTTTAAACACTGAAATTTCTTTAATTGGTAATGGAAGTGTTGATATAGAAGTATATAAATCAGATAATCTGCTGACAAGTTTTAAAAATGTTATATTAAATCAAAAGGCTAAACTTCATATAGATAATATTGAGCCTTGGACTGCTGAAACTCCTAATTTATATAAGATTATAGCAGTTGTAAAAGATAAAAATGATAATGTATGTGAAGTAGTTCCACAAAATATTGGATTTAGACATATAGAAATTATTAACGGACAGCTTCAGGTAAACGGTAAAAAAATATTTATGAAAGGTGTAAATCGTCATGAGTATAATGCTAAAAAGGGTAGAGTAGTTGAATATCAAGAGGCAAAGGATGAGCTTCAATTGATAAAAAAATCAGGTATGAATGCTATCAGAACAGCACACTATCCAAATAATCCTTTTACGTATGATATATGTGATGAAATTGGGCTTTATGTTATTGACGAATGTGATTTAGAAACTCATGGATTTGAGATTGTAGGACAAGATACTAGGTTGTGCAATGACAATGACTGGAAGGCCGCTTACATAGACAGAGTAGAGAGAATGGTTCAAAGAGATAGAAATCATGCTTGTATAATAGTCTGGTCTCTTGGTAATGAGTCTGGATATGGAGACAACTTCAAGGCTATGTATGATTGGTGTAAAATAAATGAGCCAACCAGACCTGTTCACTATGAAGGTGATTATAAAAATCAATCAGTGGATGTCAGCAGTACCATGTATTCTACGATTGGAAGATTAAAGGAAATAGATATTGAAGAACCTAAACGCCCTCATATATTGTGTGAGTTTGCACACGCTATGGGAAATGGTCCGGGAAGCTTGAGGGAATACTTTGAGGTATGTGAGAATTCTAACCGTATACAAGGCTTATTTGTTTGGGAATTAAAAGACCATGGTATCTACTCACATTCTGAAGATGGCAAAGAAATGTATAAGTATGGCGGTATGTTTGGCGAGAGATTTCATAATGGAAACTTCTGTATGGATGGTTTAATTATGGCTAATGGTAATCTTTCACCGGGATTTTATGAGTATAGTAAGGTTATAGAAAATATCCATGTTATAAAATTTGATAAAGAAAACAGCACTGTATTAGTAAAAAATAGATTTGATTATCTTGATACTGAAAAAATTATACTTAGATGCAGTATAAAAGAAAATGAAAAGGAAATTGATAGTTTCAGTATAACAGGCTTTAATATTGAATCACAATCTATAAAAGCTATTGAGCTTGGGAAAGATTTAGAAAAATACAATAAAAACAGTTTAGTTACGATTGATTTAGAATTTGTATTTGACGAGGATTGTGGTTGTTATAAAAAGCATGATGTAGTAGGTACACATCGTGAGATATTATTTAATTATTCTCCTAATACTCTAAATCATATGAAGCCTGCTGATGTAGAAGTTGCCCAATATAAAGCTATAGTTAAAGGAGATAATTTCTCATTTACACTATCATTTGTAGATGGTAGAATTTATGATTATTATTATAACAATAAGCTTTTAATAGAAAAGGGACCTATTTTAAATTACTTCAGAGCATTTACAGATAATGATGTAAAAAATGCAGGAGACTGGAATTTAAAACATTTACATTCTATGAGACAGGTTATATATGAAGTAAATGTTGAAAAGCTTGATAATGAAGCAAGAATTTATCTAAAAGGAAAATTCTCACCACAAGGTCTGGACTGGGCTACAAATATAGATATATGCTATCAAGTCCTAGCTGATGGTAGTATATATGTTAGTTATGACGGTAAATTCCAAGGGAATTGCGGAAATGAGCTTCCTAAGATAGGAACACAGATGCAGTTACCAAAGGAATATTCTAATGTTTTATACAGTGGCTTTGGTCCAGATGAGTGTTACTGTGATAGTAAAGAGCATACATCATATGGAATATATAAATCAGATTATATAAAAATGCAAACTAATTATATATATCCGCAGGAAAATGGAAATCGCACAGGTGTCAATTGGTTTGTGATGGATAATGATGATATGGGAATAGCAGTTGGCTCAATCAGTCCAAAGGATTTTAGTGTTCGTGATATTGAAGATTATGATTTGTATAAGTGCAATCACGAAATTAATCTTAACAGGGAAGATTATCTGCTAGTTAATTTTGATTATAAAAACTCCGGATTAGGAAGCGGAAGCTGTGGGCCTGTAAGCTTGGCAAGCTATAAGGCATATACTATTCCATATAATTTTGGTTTTTCTATTGTGCCATTTGATAATAATAAGGATTTAATATCCCTTGGTCATAAAGCTTTAGATTTTGAGAAAACAATTATAAGTAAAAAGCAGTGATGATTAAAGGAGTGCAAAAATGTCCAATCTTTATATATTCAGAGGTAAATCTGCAACCGGAAAAACTTTACTTACTTCACTGCTTAGTAAAGAGCTTAATATTTGTGTATTAAGAAAAGACGATATATTTGATCCTTTATCAGTTTATTTAGATAATAATTCGATTAATAACAAAGCTTGTTATGATATTCTTGCAAGTATTGTTCAAAAAAGCATTGATAATAATGTTGATGCAATTTTAGATATATCTTTACCACATAATGAATATTATAAATTGTTTCTATCGAAGATTAATTTTAAGGATACAAAGGTTTTTTCGTTTTTGTGTGATTGCTCTAATGAGGAACTTTGGCTGTCAAGATGGATAAAAAGACTTGAAAATCCATTGCCAAACCAATATTTTAAGTCATTAGAAGAAATAAAGAATCATTATTCTAAAATGGATATAGCTCTTATGGGAAATGAATGTTATATTGACAGCATATATGATGTTGAGCAGTTATTATCTGAAATTTATTCATTTATGGAATTAAATAAAACTATCTGAAATCAATATAATAATAGTGAAATTTAATAAAAAATCTTAAATAAAAAAGATTATGAAAAATAGAAAAACAGAGTTGTTCTAAAAAATTAATATAAGGAAATTAAGTTTGAAGAACAAAAGCACGTAGATATCAGCTATAATTGTTATAGTAAAAACTGCGTGCTTTTTAATCTTGCTAAACTTTTATATTTTTTAATATAATTAGAACTATTAGCTTTTTATTAATTCATAATACGGAAGAATAATTGCTTCTTCAAATCCTAAACTTTTTGCTAATGAATATGATCCAGTGTTTTCTAATTTACATGCCCATATAGGAGAGTAATTGTTTTTTTGGCAATAAGAAAGTAATTCTTGACATACATACTTTGCAAAGCCCATTTTTCTGTACTTTTCTGATGTTTCTACGCCTATTTCTAGTACATTTTCAAACATACAGGATGAAAATGCTATAGATACTATATCATCACCATTCATTAGTGCGTATCCTATTCCTTCTGATAAGAAAAGCTCCTTTGACTTCCAAAAAAACTTTGGAATTACACTTCCTTCTATTCTATCGTAAATTTCAGAATCTATTAAATTTATTTTATATTCTGATTTAGGGAAAATAGCCTTATCAATTTCTTTATAAATAAAGTTAACTCTCCCCCATTGAATTATGTGATTTTCTTTGTATTTTTCTACTAAAGTATCTGCTTTAGGTTTTGAATAGTCATCCAATAATTTAGAATATCTAATTATATTGTCATTTAATAATTCTTTTAATTTGTCATTCCATTTTTCTGGGTAGACTTGCAGCAATTCATAGCTAGTTCTATCCTTGTTTTTATTTAATAAATATTCTTTAAGGTTTAAATTAAACTCTGAATTTTCAGTATCTCCAAATAAAAGCGACATACCATATTCGTGAGCTATATAAATAGATTTAGGTTCGTTAATATTATCAACAAACACTTTTCCAAAAAACTTTAGTTCTAATACAGCTCTTGCAAATAAAGTATTAAAAGGTATATTTTTTAACTGCACTAATATTTCTTCGTATTGATTTTCATTTACTAATATCATTCCATCTTTCATTATAGTGACCTCCACTTATTTATAAAATTTATATTGCTTTATTTATATTTTAGTTTATACTAAAATATATAATAGTACAAATATAACAAAATCAATCTGTACTATTACAGAATAGTATAAATAGAGGATTGTAATTGAAATGACTAAAGTTCAAATGGTTAAAAAATATATTTTAGAAGAAGTAAATGCAGGTAGAATAGTAAGAGGTCAACGACTTCCAAGCTGTCGTGAGGTGGCTACTTTGCTTAATGTAAATAAGATTACAGTTAATAAAGCCTACGCACAGCTAGAGGAAGAACATGAAGTATATAGTATTCCGAGAGGAGGCTTTTATTT
>DCPV01000161.1:12491-13924 GCA_002323775.1 Firmicutes bacterium UBA1535
GAGAGGAGGCTTTTATTTGGTGGATTATAGGGATAAGTCATCTGTTGTTAAAAAGCAAATTGATTTTTCGATTGTAAAGCCGGATGAAAAGTTAATTCCTTATAGAGAATTTACACATGTTATCAATAAAGCAATCGATATATATAAAAGTAACTTGTTTGTATATGAACAGAGTTTTGAGCCGTCAAATTTAAAAGAAACTTTACAATTGCATTTGGAGAAAGATGGTGTTTACACAAGCCCAGAGGATATTATTATAACAAATGGAGCACAACAAGGGATTAGTCTAGTTCTTCAAACTGTTTTTCATGATAATAACAGAAAACTGCTTGTTGAAGTGCCATCATATAATCTGGTTTTAAAATTAGCTAAATATTTAGGGATTGAAATGCTTGGCATTGAAAGAAAAAATAATGGATATGATTTTAAAAAGATGGAAGAAATATTTAAAAATGAAGATGTTACAGCGTTTTATGTTATACCAAGGCATCATAATCCGACTGGATACTCTTTAACTGAAATTGAAAAGAAAAAAATAGTTGAGTTATGCAATAAGTATAATGTACTAATCATTGAAGATGATTACCTTTCCGAATTAGGCGATAAGAAAACTTCAATGCCGATATATTATTATGATATAAGCAGATGTACTGTATACGTTAAAAGTTTTTCAAAAACATTTATGCCCGGTATTAGAATTGGAGCTATTATACTACCAAAATATTTAGTAAATGAAGTAGCAAAGTTAAAATATATAAGTGATTTGAATACTTCAAAGCTTCCGCAAGTAGCACTTGATTTGTTTATAAAATCAGGTATGTATGAAAAGCATATAAAAAAGGTTAGAAAAGCTTATGAAAATAAACTAAGAAAAGCAAGTGAAATATTCAAATCACTTAGTCCGCAGGAGCTTATATGGCATGTACCGAAAAATGGGATATTTATATGGCTGGTATTGCCGGAATATGTTAAAGCTTCTATGCTGGAGAAAGAGCTTAAAGCCAGAAATATTATTATAGACTCAAATAACAAATTTTTTTTAAATGATATAATTGAGGAAGATTGTCCAAACTATCATAATTGTATTAGATTATGTATATCCAGCGTTTCCTATGAAAATATTAGAGCTATAGAAACAATTGTTACAACAATAAAAAACTTTGGGATTAAATAAGTAACAATTAAATGAGTTTGGATAAATTGCTATAATCTTAATAATTTAAAGTAAAACTAACTACATGAGGTCAATAATAAAATAATAGAATTGAATAAATTGATTATTTGATATATATTTGGTATAATATCCATAGTTTTGAGTATAGCTTAGCTTGGATATTTATAATGGCTTAGTTAGGCTAAAGTTATGGCTAAATTAATATAGCCATGTCCTGTTTTATGATAAAATAAAATTTAATTTATATTATTAAAAAGTA
>DCPV01000245.1:0-8305 GCA_002323775.1 Firmicutes bacterium UBA1535
AAAGCTCAGAATTTTTTATTGTCTGTATAGTATTTATCATGCTTTCCCCCACTAACTCGTAAAGTGGCTTACTATTTTATTTAATAATTGTTTCAAAAACAATTTTGTTATTAATAATATCTATATTGCATTTATCAGCTAAACTATCAATAATTAAAGCAAACATTTCATTTTCTGAAATAACATTGTCCGATAGTTTTTCATCATTTTTATCTGTAATCTCCACCATTATTTTGCCGTCACCTAAAAAATACTCAAGCAAAAATCCTTCTGTGTTTTTCTTTATGTTGTTAATAAAAAATGAACAAATTTCAGAAATTATAAGCTTTATATCTTCAATCTTTTCTATATCTAAATCATAAATACTGGATATTGAAGAACTAAAAAGTCTTAAACAGCTAATAAATTCAGGTTTTTTAGGTATTTCTACTTTGATTTTTTCCATACTATAAACCTAAACTCCTTCTACTTTTTCTATATCAATAATTCTACTAAAGCCTGTTATTTCAAATAGCTTATAAATATTTTTCTTAACATTTATCATTTTAAAGTTTAAGCCCTTTTCTTTCATAAGCTTTAATACAGTCATTACAGATCCCAGACCTGTACTATCCAAATAATCTAATTTTTCTGCGTTTAATACTATGTCCTTGTTTTGATTGTTTATAATTTCCAAGGTTTCATCTTTAAACATAGGAGAAGTATAAATATCCATTTCTCCTATTGGCAAAATTTCAACAAATTTTTCATTTTTATTTATACTAATTGTTAATGACATAGCTTTCCCCTCTACTTTACTTTAGTTTAAGGAAGAATCATTTCGATTCTTCCATATAGTGAACGTAGTTCATTTTTTTTACTGTTTATTCTTCTTCTTCAGAATCTGTTTCTTCTTCTCTTATCAATTTAGCTAAAGATACTACCTTGTCCCCTTCATTTAATCTCATCGCCTTAACGCCTTGAGTATCTCTGCCTGTACCTTTAATTGATATATCTGAAGCGTGCATCCTTATGATTGTGCCAATTTGGCTTATTATCATTAAATCATTTTCCGGCTCTATAATCATCGCTCCAACTATATCACCTGTTTTTTGATTGATACTGTGAGTTTTGACACCTTTTCCTGCTCTAGCCTGTTTTCTGTAAGCACTTGTGCTTGTCATTTTAGCAAATCCGTTTTCTGTTAAGGTTAAGAGTTTTTCACGAGTTTCAGGTAATAATTCTTCGTTAATCTCCTCATCTTCACTTTCACTTAATACTTGAGAATTATCTCTATCAAGTATTAGCATCGCTACTAATTCATCGGACTTAGATGTTGATATAGCTTTAACTCCTATAGAATTTCTTCCGGTTTCTCTTACATCATCTTCTGAAAATCTTATAGCTTTTCCTTTTTTACTTATAATTAAAACATCTTTTGTACCATCTGTTTTATTTACACTTATTAGTTCATCATCTTCACCTATTTTAATTGCTAAAAGACCGGATTTTCTTGATGTATCAAATTCATTTAATCTAGTTTTCTTAATAATACCTTTTTTGGTCGATAAAATCAAGTATTCTTCATCATTTTTAAAATCTTTCATAGGTATTATAGCTGCAACTTTTTCATTTGCATCAAGATTTATAAGATTAACTACGGCTGTACCTTTTGCCTGTCTTCTTGCTTCTGGTACTTCATATGCTTTTATTCTATACATTTTTCCTTTATTTGTAAAGAATAATAAATAGTCATGTGTACTTGTTATGAATAAATCCTTAACAAAATCTTCTTCTCTCGTAGTTAAGCCAGTTATACCCTTTCCACCTCTCCTTTGAGCCTTATAAGTATCCTCCGGCAACCTCTTGATGTACCCAAAATTTGTTATAGTAATGGCTACATTTTCTTCCTCGATTAAATCCTCTACATTTATCTCACCTTCATCGTGAGTAATCTCTGTTTTTCTCTCATCATAATATTTATTTTTGATTTCTGTTAATTCTGTTTTAACTATTTCATCAATCAAATATTGATTTTGAAGGATTTCTGTAAATTTATTAATTAATTTGATTAATTCTTCGTATTCTTCTTCAATTTTTTCTCTTTCTAATCCTTGAAGTCTTCTAAGTCTCATATCGACTATAGATTTAGCCTGTATCTCAGAAAGATCAAATCTACTCATCAGCTTTTGCTCAGCGTCATTATATGAAGATCTAATAATTTTAATAACTTCGTCAATATTGTCAATAGCTATTCTTAAGCCTTCTAAAATATGAGCTCTTTCCTGTGCCTTTTTCAAGTCAAATTCTGTTCTTCTAGTGATAATTTCTCTTTGATGAAGCACATAATAATGAATCATCTCTTTAAGGTTTAAAACCTTAGGCTCTCCATTTACAAGTGCAATCATAATTACACTGAAATTATCTTGAAGCTGAGTATGCTTGTATAAATTATTAAGTACAATGTTCGGATTGTAATCCTTTTTAATTTCGATTACAATTCTCATTCCATCCTTATCACTTTCATCTCTTAAATCTGATATACCATCAATTCTTTTATCCTTTACCAGCTCAGCTATTTTCTCTATTAATTTAGATTTATTTACTTGATAAGGAATTTCATTTACGATAATCCTGTTTTTTCCGCCTTTCATTTCCTCTATCTCAAGCTTTGATTTCACCTTAATAGAGCCTCTCCCAGTCATAAAGGCATTTTTTATATTTTCCTTTCCTACAATTATTCCTCCTGAAGGAAAGTCCGGTCCTTTTACATATTTCATTAATTCAGGAATTGTAATTTCAGGATTTTCTATATATGCTATAGTTCCATTTATAATCTCACCTAGGTTATGAGGAGGTATAGAGCTTGCCATACCAACTGCTATACCAGATGATCCATTAACTAAAAGATTAGGAAATCTGCTTGGCAACACTACAGGCTCTTTCAAAGTTTCATCAAAGTTCGCTCTGTAATCTACTGTGTCCTTGCCTATATCTCTTAACATTTCCATCCCAATTTTTGACATTCTTGCTTCTGTATAACGCATAGCTGCTGCTTCGTCTCCGTCAACAGATCCAAAGTTACCTTGTCCATCTATAATTGGATATCTCAAAGAAAAATCTTGTGCAAGTCTTACCAAAGCATCATATACAGCAGCATCACTGTGTGGATGATATTTACCGAGAACATCTCCGACGATACGAGCACATTTTCTGTGTGGTTTATCAGGACTTAAACCAAGCTCGTCAGTTGCATATAAAATTCTTCTGTGAACAGGCTTTAAACCATCTCTTACATCAGGCAAGGCACGGCTTACAATTACAGTCATTGCATAATCAAGATATGACTTTTGCATCTCTTTTTCTATGTGCATTTGCTGTATACCATCATTTTTATTTTCTAAATCACTCATTATCTATGCCCTCCTATATGTCCAAATTCTTAACATATTTTGCGTTTTGTTCTATAAATTCTCTCCTTGGAGCCACTTTTTCACCCATAAGAGTTGTAAATACTTCATCTGCCTGTATAGCATCATCTACCTCTATTTTTAAAAGCACCCTATTTTCTGGATTCATAGTTGTTTCCCAAAGTTGCTCCGGATTCATTTCTCCAAGACCTTTGTATCTTTGTATATCATATTTTCCATCTCTGCCAAATTCATCTAAAACATTGTCCAGCTCTTTATCACTATATACATATCTTTCTAGTTTTCCTTTTTTTACCTTGTATAAAGGAGGTTGAGCAGCGTATATATTTCCGCCATCTATCAAAGGTCTCATATATCTATAGAAGAATGTCAGAAGCAAGGTTCTTATATGAGCACCGTCAACATCGGCATCCGTCATTATTATTATTTTTCCATATCTTAGTTTTTCTAAATTAAATTCTTCACCTATGCTGCAACCAAAAGCTGTAATCATATTTCTTATTTCTTCATTGCTTAATATTTTATCAAGTCTTGATTTTTCAACGTTTAATATTTTACCTCTAAGTGGTAATATCGCTTGCGTTCTTCTATCTCTCCCACCCTTTGCGGAGCCTCCAGCGGAGTTACCCTCAACTATATATATTTCACATAAGCTAGGGTCTTTCTCTGAACAATCAGCTAATTTTCCCGGTAAAGACATGCTATCAAGTGCGCTTTTTCTTCTTGCAAGCTCTCTTGCTTTTCTAGCAGCCTCTCTAGCTCTTGCTGCTCTAAGAGTTTTTTCTAATATTAACTTAGCAACCTTTGGATTTTCCTCACAGTAATTGTATAAGCTTTCACCGGTTATACTGTCAACTATACCTCTTACCTCACTGTTTCCAAGCTTTGTTTTAGTTTGTCCTTCAAATTGTGGGTTTGGAATCTTTATAGATAGTATTGCTGTTATACCCTCTCTTATATCCTCACCTGTTATAGCTATATCATTTTCTTTTATTAAATTATATTTTTTTGCATAATCATTCATTACTCTAGTAAGAGCGGTTTTAAATCCTACGAGATGAGTTCCGCCCTCGGCAGTGTTTATATTATTTGCAAATGAATATAGACTTTCACTGTATGAATCTGTATACTGTATTGCTATCTCAACAATTACCTTATCTTTTGTTCCCTCAGCATATATTATTTCTTCATGAAGGGCATCTTTTTTACCATTCAGATAGTGAACAAATTCTCTTATACCACCCTCATAGTGGAATGTATCGCTTAAATTTTCTCTTTTATCTTCTAATGTAATTCTTATGCCTTTATTCAAAAAAGCCATTTCTCTAAGTCTTTTTTTGATAATTTCATAATTAAATATTATATCATCAAAAACAGTGTTATCAGGTAAAAAGCTTATAGTAGTTCCTGTATGTTCAGATTCTCCTACAATTTCAAGCTCAGTAGTTGGAACTCCTCTTTCAAATTTTTGTCTGTATGTTTTTCCATCTCTCCTTACTTCAGCTACAAGCCATGTAGATAAAGCATTTACAACAGAACTTCCTACACCGTGAAGTCCTCCGGATACCTTATAGGCATCATTGTTGAATTTACCACCGGCATGCAAAACTGTCAAAACTGTCTCTAGTGTTGATTTTCCTGTTTTTGGATGTAATTCTACTGGTATACCACTTCCGTTATCTATTATTTTAACTGAATTATCCTCATTTATTATGACATTTATAGTATCACAGCATCCAGCCATTGCCTCATCTATACTGTTATCTACTATTTCGTATACTAATTGATGAAGTCCGCTTTCTCCTGTTGATCCTATATACATACCGGGTCTTTTTCTTACAGGCTCAAGACCCTCCAGCACTTGTATCTGCTCCGCCCCATAATGTCTTTCGTTTAATTCTGACATGTTTCTTCGTTCCTTTCTATTCTTCCTTCACATATATGAAAGATTTTTTTATCATTCTTTTTTACTAAATCCTTTAAATCTGTGTCATCCGTTGAAGTTATTATAGTTTGTATATCCTTTATGTAATCTATTAAGAATCCTTTTCTTTTATTATCAAGTTCTGATAAAACATCATCTAACAAAAGTATAGGATATTCCCCTATTTCATTTTTAATAATTTCTATTTCTCCAAGCTTAATGGCTAGAACAGCACTCCTTTGCTGCCCCTGAGATCCAAAATATTTAAAATCCTTATTATTTATCTTTATTGTTATATCATCTTTATGTGGACCATGTAAAGAATTTTTTCTAAAAATTTCATTTTCTATATTTTTTTCTATTTTTTCTCTGAAAATTTTCTTTATGTCGTCCTTTGATAAGTTTTCTACATTTCCTATGTCACATTTATAAGATAAATCAAAGCTTTCTTTATTGTCTGAAATATCTGAATATATCTTAGAAGCCTCATATTTAAGCTTGTTTATATATTCATTTCTGTAAAAAATAATTTCAGAGCCAACATCTATAAGATAGTCATCCCATATTGAAAGTACTTCTCTGTTTGAATTATTATTCAAATTTTTTAATATGTTATTTCGTCCCAGCACAATTTTTTTATAGTTTTTTAATAAATATTTATATTTTGGCTTTATCTGTGATATATCGATATTTACAAATTTTCTTCTTTCTATAGGACTTCCTTTTACTATCTTTAAATCATCTGGAGTAAATATAACATTGTTCATATATCCTATCAATTCACTGTTTTTGTCTAATTTAACACCATTTATTTTTACAATTCTATTCTGATTTTTCATATAGGCTATATTTATAGTTTTATTCTCTTTATTTCCCTTATTTACTACAATTTCTATTTCAAAATTATTTTGTCCAAATTTTATCAAATCATTCTCGGTATTTAGTTTAAAGGTCTTTCCTATAGAGCAAAGATAAATAGATTCCAATAAATTTGTTTTACCCTGTCCATTATCTCCAATAAAAATATTTAAAACATCATTTAATTCAATATTTAATTCCTCAAAGTTTCTGAAGTTTTTAAGTTTTATACTTTTTACTATCACATCAATAATGATTCCTTTCTGTTAAATATTGAATTTTCACTTTTTTACTCATCTCTTAACACTAACAATAAATTAAAAATATTATAAATTTTAATTTATAGGATTATTCGCCTTGACATACAACAAACTTTGAACTTTCAAATTCTACGATGTCATTAATTCTGATTTTTTTACCTCTTTGGGTACATACTTCTCCATTTACCTTAACTAAACCGTCATTTATAACCATCTTTGCAACTCCACCACTTTCAACTATATTTACATATTTTAAGAATTGGTCGAGCTTTATAAATTCGGTATTAATAGATATTTTTTCCATAAATTACAATCTCCCTCTTATTATTAAATTTATTAGAACCAATTTTAATTAGTTCTAACAGGCATTACCATATATTTGAAGCTTTCATTTTCTGATTCTTTTATAAAGCATGGATTCATTATTCCTAAGAAGTTTATTTCTATTTCTTCAGAATCTATGATACGTAGAACATCTACTATATATTTTGGATTAAATCCTATTTTTATATCTGCACCTTCTACATTTTTTAAAATTATAAATTCCTCTGCTTTACCAATATCAGAGACTGCATTTATTTGTATAGTGTTTTCTTTTATATTAAATATTACTATATTATTTCTATCTTCCTTAGCGAGTAAGGCTGCTCTTTCTACGCTATCTCTAAATTCAGCTGTGTTTACTTTAATTTTTGTAAAAAACTCATCCTTTATAAGCCCTTTATAATCTATGAATTTTCCTTCTAATAAGCTTGAAATTATAGTAGTATTTCCTATGTTAAACGATATATGACTTTTAGAAAGTATTATTTCTATCTCACAGTCATCTTCATCAAGTACTTTTGTGATTTCATTCAAAGCCTTAGATGGTATAATTGTTGAAATTTCTTCTTCTAAATCTAATTTTAATTCTTCACTTTTTACTGCCATTCTATGTCCGTCAAGTGCTACGAAGAAACATTCATTATTTTTAATCTCAAATAAGCATCCAGTAAAAACAGGCTTCATTACATCTTGTGAAACAGCAAAGGATGTATATTTTATCAATCTCTTTAAGGTAGATGAACTTATATTAAATCTTGTACCGTCATTCTCAAAAGTATTTGTTGGATATTCAATTGCACATTCACCTGACATATTAAAATCTGAGTTTAAGCATTTAATTTCCATTCTATATTTTTCATCAGTAGTGATAGTTACTGACGCATTTGAAGATAATTTTCTGACAAATTCTCCTAGAAGCCTTGATTGAACTACAATAGAACCTTCTTCTACAATATCGCAATCAACATAGGTCTTTATACCAAGCTCTAAATCTGTAGCAGTAAAGTACAATCTATTTTCAATGGCTTCTATTAATATTCCATTTAAAATAGGCATCGGAGTCTTTGATGTTACAGCTTTTTGTACAATATTTATAGCCTTGCTTAATTCTTTTTGACTTATAGTTACTTTCATTTTTTTACTCCTTTTAAATTTATAATTTTTTCGATAGTGTGGATATCTGTGCTTTATATAAAATAATAATAAAAAATTAGTAGCATTAGTAATAGGGGCTGTTAATTTGTTAATAACTTATATAAGCTTTAAAAAAACATATAAATCTTAATATTATGATTGTTGACTAAGGTGTAAATAATGTTTTAATAAAAATTAACAAGTAAAAAGTGTCATAAAATTATTAACAAGATATCAACAGCTAGTAAACAATATATTGTTTATAATTAATTATTTATCATCGCTATAATATCATCAATAGCTTTTTTTAAATCTAAGTTAGTTTCAGTTTCTTCTTTTATCTTATTATAAGCATGAATAACTGTAGAATGATCCCTACCACCAAAAGCATTTCT
>DCPV01000245.1:8375-9154 GCA_002323775.1 Firmicutes bacterium UBA1535
CCACCAAAAGCATTTCCTATACTTGGGTAGCTTTCATCAGTTATTGTTTTCGCAATATACATAGCTATCTGTCTTGGATAAGCTATATTTTTACTCTTTGCCTTAGATTTTAAATCATTTAAAGATACATTGTAAAAATTAGAAACAGCGTCTTGAATTTCCTTTATTGATACTTTTTTATTAGCTGAAACTATATTTTTTAAGGCTTCTTGGGCCAATTCAACATTTATTTCTTTATTATACAAAGAAGAATAAGCAACTAATCTTATTAATGCTCCCTCTAGCTTTCTGATATTGGATTGAATGTTTTGGGCTATATAGGTAATTACTTCATCAGGAATATTGTATTTTTCAATTTCTGCCTTTTTTCTGAGTATTGCAATTCTTGTTTCAAAATCAGGAGCTTGAATATCAGCTATAAGTCCCCATTCAAAACGAGAGCGAAGTCTATCCTCAAGCGTTGGAATATCACTGGGCGGATTATCACTTGATATTATTATTTGTTTATTTGCTTCATGTAAAGCATTGAAGGTATGGAAAAATTCTTCCTGTGTACTTTCCTTGCCTGCTATAAATTGTATATCATCTATTAGTAAAACATCTATTTCTCTGTATTTATTTCTAAAGGCTTCTGTAGTTCTGTTTTGAATGGAATTAATCAAGTCATTCATAAATTTTTCACTTGTAACATAGAGTACCTTAGCGTCTGGATTAAAATCTAATATATAATGTCCTATGGCGTGCATTAAATGGGTTTTTCCAAGACCTACACCACCGTA
>DCPV01000192.1:0-6396 GCA_002323775.1 Firmicutes bacterium UBA1535
GAGACTGTATAAAGTTTCGTGTAAATGGTAATACTAACCATAAAAGGGATAAGGAGAAATTACCATGAAACATGAAACTTTTTTACATGAGGAAAAGACACAAGAATTAGCAAAATATTTAGCAAAGAATTGTGAGAACGTAAGTGATGTACAAAATCTATTAAAAGAACTTTTCAAAGGAACACTTGAAGAGATGCTTGAATCCGAGATGGATGAACATTTAGGATATGATAAACATTCATCAGAAGGAATAGGCAGCGGAAACAGTCGCAATGGTTACAATAAGAAAACCATACAAAGCGAATACGGGGAAATACCAGTTAATATACCTAGAGATAGAAATGGAGAATTTTCTCCAAAAGTAATAGGTAAATATCAGACTAAAACTGATGATTTAGAGAATCGCATAATTTCAATGTATGCAAAAGGAATGAGCAACAGAGATATTGAAGATCATTTAAAGGATATCTATGGTATAGAAGCGTCAGCAAGCTTAATTAGTCGTATTACAGACAAGATACTTCCAGCAGTGATGGAGTGGCAATCAAGACCACTAGATGCAATTTATCCTATTGTATTTTTAGATGGGATTGTATTTAAAGTTCGTAAAGATAGCCGAATTATCAATAAGTGTATTTATTCTGTTTTAGGAATTGATATGGAAGGTAAGAAAGATATCTTAGGAATATGGATAAGTGAAAATGAAAGTGCGAGCTTCTGGGCAAGTGTCTGTAATGATTTGAAAAATAGAGGAGTAAAAGATATTTTAATAGTTTGCAGAGATAATCTTTCAGGATTTTCATCAGCAATTGCAGCAACTTTCCCAAGAACAGAGCAACAACTTTGCATAATTCACCAGATAAGAAATTCAACTAAATATGTATCATATAAGGATTTAAAGCCGCTTATGGCTGATCTAAAGCTTATCTATGGTGCACCAAGTCTTGATGATGCTGAATATAGATTAGAGGAATTTGCTGAAAAGTGGGATTTAAAATACCCTCAGATTTCAAAATCATGGAGAGAAAATTGGACTGAACTATCGACATACTTCAAGTATCCACAGGAAGTAAGAACGCTAATATATACTACAAATGCTGTAGAGGGTTTCCATAGAATGTTAAGAAAATACACAAAAACAAAGACTATTTATCCTACAGATGAAGCAGTAAGAAAATCTGTATATCTTTCTATCCAAGAGATTACAAAGAAATGGAGTATGCCAATACGAAATTGGGGAACAATAATAGGGCAGTTAATGATATTCTTTGAGGATAGATTTAATAACGTGGCATAGAAACGGGACTCTGTCCCGTACCCTGAGGTTTATTACGCTTGGCTTTAACGGTGATAAAAAAGAAAATTGGGTAATCAATTATTAATCACCCAATCACCGTATAAAGCATAGCAAGCGTTAGGTCGCACCTCTGCGTTGCCTTTATTTATGCTATATCTTTAGTATTTACATTTGTAAATTTTTTAAACTGAAAATCCATTTACACGTAATTTGTTACACTCCCCGGATTTAGTCTGACTCTTGATGAAGTTGGGAGTAGTTTGGATGTTGAATAATTAAAAATGGGCTGTTGCAGAATTTTTTTGTTTTGCGACAGCCCATTTTCTATATTGAATTTGTCATAATAAGATTCACGACATCTGTTAAAGTTAGTTCTGAGTTTATAACTTGCTGTTTATTTGTACCTCTTGATTCCAAGCTCAAATCTATATTTGCCTCTAAGATTTCTTTTCTAAGCTTTTCTACTTCACTATCAAATTGATATTTAATACCAAAATTTGAACATCTCAAAGCAAAAAACATATCTGAAATTTTATCTTTATCATAATTAAGGTATTTTTTACAATTCTCTATGATAATTTCTATTTCTGAAATTTGATTCTTAATTTTATTAAGTTGTTTATCAAGAGCATTAATGTTATTTTTATATTGATTTGTAATTTCTTCTTTTTGTCTTTCAATATTTTCTATTTTAACTTTTATTTCATATGCTTCTGCATTTTTCTTTTTCTTTGATTTTATATAAGAAATCAATGTAGCAATGCTACCAAAAAGTGTAATGACTATTCCAAAAGCTAATGTCGTTTCATTTTTAAAAAAGAATAACATAGTTCCAACGGTAAGAATGGAGACAGAAAAAGGAAAAATAATTTTACTACCAATAAAGCCCATAATTATCATTGTAATTGAAAAATCAAGACGCATTTCTGTTCCAATAGATTCAATAAAGGATGAATATGCTGCCAAAGTTAGTATAGCTCCAAAAAATATTCTTATGAAGTTAAGTACTTTATTTTTAGTATTACCATTAAAAGGCTTAAAAATCCTAGTAGCTCCGTTTTTATCTATTATCTTAATACGTTTAAGGGGATTGATATTTCTAATATCCCTGTCTTTAATCATTATTTCGTTATGATAATCATCACTTTGACTTTCTTTATCCTGCTCAATTTGTGCCATATTAAAATTAAATTCTTTAATTTTTTTATTTAAGTCATCAATAATACCATTAAACTTGACAATTTCATTTTCTGAATCAACATTAGAAATTTTTCTGGCATATATTTCAAATTCAGATCTATGAATAGAGAAGTCTTTCTCATGAGCTAATTGCTTTACATTATTGAACCATTTATTTATATTAGTTTGGTCTTTTTTTATTATTTCAAATCCTTTAGTTTCACAAACAATTAAGCCCCACCAACCTCTGTAATCTTCAGGATATTCTTTAGTTATACGGTTAAAAACTTCCTGTGCAGAAGAATAATCGCCAAGCTCTAAATATGTATTGCTATTTTGAATTAAGCGCTCAAGAGATGCTGCTGCCACGTTATCTGCAATATTTTTTAGGTTTGCTCTTTGCTCCTCTCTAGTTTCTGATACTTTTACACTGTTTCCACAGTAGCTACATATACCATAGGTTTTATCAGGTGATAATTCAACATCGCCACCACACATCTTGCACTTTAAGACTAACATGTTTCATTCTCCTTTGCAGTCGATTTTATTATGGAATTATATATTATTTTAACACTTTGCACTTTTGATTCCTCTCAGAAAACAAGTGTTGCAACTCATTACACAAAGCTTTTATAGAATAAGTGTTAGCTTCTTTAACTGCTTCTGTAAGAACAACTACTTTAGTTTTGATTTCATCTTCAATTGTTGCAAGCTGTGAGCTACTTATTGGATCACTATATTGTACTTCTTTAGCTAGCTCTTTAAGAAGACTTTTTGCGGATTCATCAGAGGTTTTATCAATTAAAACTTCGATATCAGATTGTAAAGACTTAATATAAAAAACCTTTTTCTTAATTTTCTCATCAATACGCTCAATTTCTTCTTTACTAATATTCACAACTATCAAGCCAATCAGACAAGCACTCAACAAAATTACATTTATAATAATCCCGTATTGGAATGGAATAAATTGTGACATCATCTCTAAAAATCCAAATACTAATTGAGCAATTAAATAAGGCCATACTACAAATATAAGCGGCAATCCATAGAATTTACTCTTTAAGCTTTCACGACTGAGCGAATAAAAAGCAACTCCTGCTGTTAGCAGTATTGATAACATAGAAAAAATGTAGCCAACCCAAAAACCAGAGTGTTTGTTGAATGGCAGCATAAATGCTATTACATTAAAAACAACAAATATAACTAACACTGCGATAAAAGACATCATTTTATTTCTTGTAAATTTCATGCTTATACCCTCCTATATGCTGTTAAGTATTTCTTGCATCTTAGCTTCATACTTTTCATCTGGAATTTTACCTTTTAATAACTCTAATTTTTTCAATCGCTGTTCAAAATCTTCAATATTACCAACTTCATTAGATTCAGTGGCAGTTGAAGTAGGGTTTATAGCATCAGCAGTAATTCCGGCAACTACTGCTCCCATACCACCAGCAACTCCACCCATCATACCAAGACCAATTCCGGCACTTGAGAAATTACCTATCCCTTCATTTTGAGCGACCTTTTCAGCGACATCATAAGAACGCTCGTGTTGGTATGTATAGCCTTCTTGCGCTCGTTTTTGAGCTATTGCAGCAGATTCTATAACCATTTTTTGTGCATCCGTCTGTTGGTCAATAATTTCAACCTTTTGTCTAAGCTGTGCATCTGCAACATCAGTATATTGACGGATATGTATATCCTTAAAGGATTCATAAGCTTTATCACCGTCAGGTTTTACAACAGTTGTTACAAAAAATCGCTCAAGTGAAATTCCATAATCCTTAAAATCAGGAATAAGCTGCTTATGTAAGGCATCTGAAAGCTCACCCATATGTGAATCAACTTCAAATATACCAAATTGACCATTTTGCATAGTTTTAGCAAGATATGGCTTTACTCTTGCCATAAGAAAAGCACGAAACATTTGTACAAGCTCTGTTTGGCCCAAAGTCTTCTCTGTACCTACAAGCTTAACAAGAAGCTTTCTCGAATTTTCTACTCTAAGAGACATTTCACCTGAAGCTCCTATTTTTAAAGGAAATTTATATGTTGGCTCTATATACTGAACTTGACTGTCTGTTCCCCATTTTATTGACATTTGTTCGGTTTTATTAATAAAGTAAACCTCACAATGAAATGGCGTCTTATCATTTGTAGGTTTATTTAAGAATTTTCTAATTAAGGGAATGTTTTGTGTTTCAAGAGTATGTCGTCCAGGACCAAATAAATCTAATGCTTGTCCATTCATAAAAAATACAGCTTCTTGTGATTCATGAACAATTAGCTGAGTTCCAGTGTTAAAATCTGTTTCTTTTGCTTTCCATACAAAAGTGCTGTTATCACCTTCATACTGAATAATTTGAACTAAATCTGCCATTTTTCCTCCTTAAAAATATATGGTGTTTTTAAAAACTTTATTACTTAGATAATACTATATTACCATATATTTGTAAAGTTATTTATGCTTGGGCCTATTGTTAATTTCATACTTTGACATACGTTCAATTTGAATTATTTATTTTAGTTCTGGAGTTATGAAGGATAAAAGCAATCAACCATAATGCAAAAGCAATATATGGTTATTTTGGTATATCAGCGATAGCTTGATTTAGGCATGATTTTAAATTGTTAAAATACCAAGCATATATCTTGTTGCCAGATTGTATTGTTTTTAATTCTTCTGCAAGTCCCCAAAATCCATCTAATGCACTAACTGCTTGTTTAAATATCCATGCGTAAAAAGGTTTATCTTTACTTATCCAATTTGAAGTAGTAGTAAATGGATGAGATGACAAACCTCTTGCAATTCTCATTTGATTTATTCTTTCACAAAAATCTAACCATTCAGCAGCAGTTAAATTAAAATTACCTTCGCTAGTTTTAGGAGTGTACCATTCCCAAGGGGATACTGGTGGAGCATAAGTGGTAAAAGTATCTCTATTACTATATATTACTTCCCACGGCGAATTCCTATAAACAGTACAATTAGCTGTATATATTGTACTTGGAGTTAAATTTGTAAAATTAGCTACATATGAACTACTTGGAGTAGCACCGCCAGCAATTGTCCAAGTATGTGTTTGAATTCCCCCTCCTGCATTTATATAAATTGTTCTTGCATAAGATACGGTCGCTAAATCGTAAAAATCAGCTTGTCCGCTTTTATGTCCTGTTGCGTATGCTATAAAAGTTGCTATTATAATCACCTCGATTTTTCTCATTAAAAAAGCACTCGAAAGAGTGCTTTTAGTCTTACTGTATTATTTGCTTTTTAAATTCATCATAGTTTATTAACTTATTTTGTTTCAACGCTTTTAGTCATATCATACGTTCTATCATCAAGAGTTTTCACTTTGTCTTTTATGATACTTATATCAAGATTATTGCTACTTAAATAGTTGCAAATTAATATCGTGCTGCCAATTAAGACTAATATTAAAGCTAGCACTAAGTATCCTATAAAGTAATTTGAATTGATAATTAAATTATAAGCGTCACCACCTACATAAGCATTTACATTTTCGCTCCAATCATAAACCCTATCACCAAATGTATTATATTTGTTAGAGTATCTTAAAATTTTATCAAAAGCTAAATATATTGGTATTAATGCACTTAAAATAAATGCAATTCCCCATTTTTTCATAATTCCCTCCGTTTTAATTTTATACTATTTATTCGCTTATTAGTGGTAATATGTTATTCTCATAAAATTCTTTTGAAATGTACGCAACCGCTTGAAATTCTATATATGGTATTTTATCTAAGATAATATTTTTATCTTTATCGAACATATATATTTCGTAACTTCCATCTTCCTTAGGATTTATATTTATTCCGTAGAACGCACCATTTACATTTATTAAATTGAGTATATGTCTTGATGAATAATACTCCTTTTTATCACCATC
>DCPV01000192.1:6479-10896 GCA_002323775.1 Firmicutes bacterium UBA1535
TTTATCACCATCTACCAAAATTCCTTTTTCTCTATCAATAAAACTCATATTCACATTATCACCTTCTTTTGCTTTTTCAACGATATTAGCTACCTTAGTTTCTCCGTTCCAGTCAACATCTTTTCCAACTAATTCAGCTACTTTTCGCATAGGTAAATATGTTGTACCTTTGTACAAGATACTATCAACTTCAACATCTTTACCCTCAACTTGTACATTAATTCCGTTTAATATTACATCTATTTTAGTCAATATATTATCAGCCAACACAGGAGTTGAAATCATTAATACACAGCCGATTATTACTCCAATCAATAAATCTCTAAATCTTTTCATAAGTGACCTCCATTTTTGGTTTTATTATACCATAATATGACAGGATTATGCAAAAGATATTTGAGAATATTTTCTTGGATTAGGCTATTAGGTTTAATGTAGGCAAAAAAGATAATTCCTTTATTATCTGACATTTAGTTTTACATATTTGATATATTTCTTTATAATGCGTCCCTTTGTCTACTTCGATAGATATTATGTTTTCAATAGCTCTTTCAAGAAATTTTATCGTTTCTATATAAGTTAATGGTAGATTGTCTCTTTGGCCTGCCTCTATATCTAAAATAGAATTTATAAGTTTTGAATACGACATATATAACTTACCAGCATTTTTACTACCTTGTTTTTCGGCAAGCGGTATGAGTTTAGTCAAGATTACATCTGTTTCATCTTTTCTTGTTTGTTTGCTTGTAACTCTTGCTTGTTGCCATTCTGCTGATTGTTTTTCTAATAAGAATGTTCTCATTCTATAGAATTCTTTTACTAATTCTAATTTAAAATGTCTTACAATATTGTTGTTTTCAAGCAAAGTTATTAAGTAAGAGGCTTGAGGTTCATTTATATAGATATAATTTTATTGGATTACCACCAGTATATTTGGATACTGTGTCCAAGTTTCCGAGTTCTTTAAAATCATTTAAGTAATTTCTTATTTTTCTTGTAACAGTATGATGTTCATATCCTGTACCATGTGCAATTATCAAGCTATCTGTAAATACTTCATTGTTTTTTAAAATTACTATTTCATTCATATTTTTTTATCCTTTCTTTTTTTAATTTCTCAGTTACTTTCTGTTGTATGAGTCACCAAAAGTCCAAAAGTTTTAAATCTAAATTCTTGTTTTCTAAGTTTAAAACTTATAAAAAAACACCGCAAATTGTTATCTTTATCCTCTGATAACTAATTTGTGGTGTTTTCCGTATTTCTTTGCTGCAACACAGTATCTAACAGCTATTTAATTTTGTTTATTGTATCGTTTTTGGGAAAAAATATCAATAACTTTAAGAACCATTAAAAAATAATTTTTTTACGGAGCAAACCTCGCCGTTACTCCCGTTACATTGGCGTCGGAGAAGTCCCAATTACCATAAGCATAGGTGTCATCTCCCGCACTGCGTAAAGCTGTTTTTAGTTCATTGCCACCAGACCCAAATCGTAATGACACAGAAGGCACATCGTCACGTATTTGAAATATAGGATAATCTCCACCGCCCGTACCCCTATATAAAGAAAAATCAGCCATATTACCACTCCTTGAAAGTTCGAAATGAGGCGGAGTTTCACCATCCGAATAATACTTGCCACTATAAATTTCAGGCGACATAATTTTAATCAACGCTTTTATAGTTCCTGCGATAATTTTATCAGCTGACATATTTTTAATTTTTGCATTAGTAACCGCTAAATCATCAATTTTAGCCTCTGTAATCGCAGCCTTACCTATTTTAGCATTATCTACAGCTAAATCTTGAATCTTATCAGTAGATATCGCCCAGCTTGCAATAGTTCTCTCATCAATTTGTAAATCACCAATCTTTAAATTAGTAACAGCTAAGTTTGCTATATGAGCAGCTTGAACAGCCAAGTTTGCTATCTTTGCAGTAACAATTGAAGCATCCTCAATATGAGCTGTCTTAATAGCAGCATCAGCAATAAAAGCACTAGCTATAAATTGTCTTGCCATTCTGCTATACCAAGCTATATCATGTATACCACTATTATTAACAGCTATTACCCAATCATAATCTTTTAAAGTCAAGCCGTCAAATTCAGCCTGTGTATAAGCTTGATAGGCTACATTGCTTATATCTTTACGCCAAACGATGTATTTCTTATTAGTATTTCCACCAACTATGGTGTGTTCTTGTCCGTCATAAAACAGCTTATGAGAGTTCCAAGTTACACGACCACCTGACGGAGTATTGTCGTTCCAAATATCACCTGTAAGAATTAATTGTTTAATATTAAACTTAGAAGCTTCGAGAGCTGCATCAGCTATAGCATTTCCTATTACAGTTCCATCAACAAGTTTTTTACCTGACATCTCACCAAAAGAATTAAAAGTATTATCAATAAATCCAGTAGTATTAAAAGAGGCTTTTAACTTTTCGACAAGTCTTTCGACAGGGTCGCCAAGCTCAAGTTCACATTTCCAAGGCTCAAATACATTATATTTATGTCTTAAAACTCTAACATTAGCCTCAATGTTCATTTTATGATTTATAACATCAACCATATCGCCAAGTGTAAATTCTTCATGAGAATATTCGGGTAAGGTTCTTAAATCAACCATTTTTACTTGATAGTTGTACTTAGGCTTAGAATTTAGTTGTAGTTCGGCAATTCCCTTTTGCTTTAATTCCTCCGCATTTTCTATATCAGGATTACTATATATGCTCGTATAAATATTATTTGTATAACTAAAATCAGTTACATATTTGATGCCATTATTAATGTTTGCTATATCAAGATTATCCTTTCCAAAGCAATACATTTTAGTTATTAATTTGTTGGATTGAATTCTTGTTATATGTTTTAAATTTTTTGCATATTTAACTTGAAACCCTGTATAGTTCTTCCATTGATTACCGTCTCTTAAATGGACGATTTTGTTTAAACTATCCCAAACAATAAAACCACCCCATGTATCCTGGATTTGTTTTATAAGTTGTAGAACTGATACTTTTTCCATCTCTAAATCATGAATACCAGTTACATCACATACGCCGATATTCCAATTAGTTCCTTTAAGGACAGCGTGAAGGGCATGAGCGGCGCTTCCGACAAGATATTGTCCATTAGACAAATCAGAGCCACCGCCAACAATAATTACAGATAAGTCGGCAGGAGAGAAGATATTAGGGTCATTTGTTATATATGGCTCTGGGTACATATTATCAAGTTCATTAAAGCGCTCGACAGCCATATATTTAGTTACAATTTTCCCACCCTCGTCCATAACTTCATCTATACAATCTTCTTTTAGTAAGTTATAAACCTTACCACCTGCATATATTTCACATTCCGGAGTTAGTTCGTTATTCTTTTCATTATCCGATGGCAAACTAAACTCAAGAGTAGATTCGCCATTTAATCTTGTATCTATAAAAATATCTTTTAAACCATCACTCGTGGGTGATAAAAAAGCCACTGTTTTACCAGCGGCTTTGACTTCTATATGTTTTGGTATTTGCATAAATTTTACCTCGTTAAATCCATTTATTACGCCATTTGACAATAACATTATTTTCTGCTATCAATTTAGTTTCCCCAATTTGTAACATAGGAAAAACTTTGTTATAATTGTCTAGTGCGTTTGTATTATTGATTTTAACCGTCTGTTTTTCAGTGTCTATAATTAATATATCATTATTTGATAAAGACCCGTTGTATCTTAAGATTTTATTTCCTATTACAAGCGATGGAGTAGAAGCCGGACCTTTGATTTCGATGATTAATCCTGTGTCTACATTGCCATTGTTTGTTAAATGACCACTTCCGGTTTGCTTATGCTCAATAGTTCCCATAATATATGGGTTGCTCATTTTAAAAGGAATAGTAAATCTAAACCAGTTTGGATAATTGGTTACAGACATAGAACCTGAATACTTTACAAAATATGTTTTATCAATATCATTAAGAAAGACCAGTTTTTTAATTCCGTTTTTAGGATTAAGATATCTAGCGAATAATCTTTGTAAATTCATCTTATCTAATGGATTGTTAATATTATGTTGATATTCGGAGGTTGTGACATCAAGCTCTAATGTTCTAGCCTTAAGGAAAGATCCAAAATCAAGTTCTCCATCAATTCCCGCTATTTCCTCTATATTATCTCTTGTAGCAGGAAGTAGTTCATGTCTACTGTCATTTGTTATAAGCACGCCTAAAGGCTCTAAAATATTATCGTCAGTAACTAAAAAATAATCTTTAGAGTTAAACTCGTACACATTTGATGGCTCATCTTTGATGCAAGCCTTGTCAATTAACTCTAAACTAACTTTTATTGTTTTATCTTCCTGTATATAAGCCTTATCGTCAATGGAAATACTTGCCATAACGATTTTGTTATCTTTAATA
>DCPV01000071.1 GCA_002323775.1 Firmicutes bacterium UBA1535
AATCTATAAACCTCACGAAGATTAGCAATACTATTTTCTGTTGTGATTTCACTCACAATACTATTGTCATTATAATATAAAGCACTGAGCTCACGAAACATTTCTTCTACCTGTAAACAAACCGGCTCAACAATTGCCTCAAACAAGGCATTCTTATCCTTAAAATAGGTATAAATTGCCCCTGTAGTCATATTGGCAGCAGCAGAAATATTTCTAAGAGACGCATTTTTAAACCCCTTTTGCAAGAATTCTTGTTTACCAAAATGAAGAATTTTTTCCTGAGTGTTCATCACATCTGTCATAGCAAGCTCCTCTCTTTATAAATTAAATAACACTGTTATATAACGGTGTTATTGTATAACAATATTTTTATCTTGTCAAGCAAAATATCTAGTTTTTTATATGACTATTCTTTTGTTTGGTGAAATTACTTACTCTCCATATAAGCAAGGTAGGTGCTGCCAAATACCCTGCACATTCCAAAAGTCAAAAACATGATAACTACTACAAATTAAACACCTTTCTAAATTTACTAGGCGTTATCCCATGCACTTCTTTAAATGCAGCCGTAAATTTCGCAGAATTTTTATAATCGCATTGCTGAGCTATGTTCTGTATGCTGAGATGATCTGATGATAAAAGCTGCATTGCCCTTTTCATCTTTTCTATACGAATATATTCATAAACAGGAATTCCGTATAAATTTTTAAATGACTGACGAAGCATACTCTCACTCATCTCAGATAATTGACACATTTTTTCCATGCTTATAGGATTTAGAATATCCATATCCAGTGCATTTTTTACACGGAATACTTTCTGTTCATTTTCCCATGTAACATAATTCTTTCTACTTTTCTTTCTTAAAGGAATGTCGGGGTAATTTCTTTCAATGTTCAGTAAAAGTTCAATAGCCTTACATTCATAAGAAGCCATATTTATATCTGCATTACGCACATTCCATCTTATCTGCTCCAATATCATCATAATATTTGGGGTATTGTAATGCTGCTCTTTCCATAATTTTGCATCAGAAACTCTAATCTTGGGCAAATCAGCTTTGTCTTTGAAATAACTTGCAATAAATTCATCAAAAATCAGAACACAAGTAAAGCATGTATGCACTCCCTTAGGGAATGTAAGCTTAAAGTCTGTGTTAGGATTTACAATAATATGGTTAATAGGACTAAAATGTTTTGTTTTTTTACCCTTTTGCGTATAAATGATATCTCCGCAATCTATACAAAATATCCACATACAAGGCTTTTCAACATTAATCTTATATACAATATCTTCTTCAGGCGTAAACCATGCACTAATTGCAAACAATCCTTTAGTAGGATTCATCTCTACAATCCAGCCATTTTGCCATGTCGAAGGAAAATAATAAATTTCTCCGTTTCCATAATTTCCTTTTTTTAAATTATATTTCTGTGCTAAAGCTTTAAAGCCTAATTCATATTCATCGGTATACATCATAAGTACTCCATAAAGTTATTTGTATAAGAGTGTAAATACTTTTTATAAATATAAATTATATCATAAATTAATTGTTTAAACAATATAAAGCAATCCATTTTACTACAATAACAATCCATTTTGACATATAAAACAATCTTAAAGTTTACATATAATATTGAAATTATAGTCATTAATGCTTGTCAACATACAATTGCAGGATACTAACTTGGCTATCTTACTCTATTGACACCTTATACGGTGCATGATAAAATCTACATCGGTTAGCGTACACTAACCGATGTATTCTTCAATGACGCTAGTGCACACGTCATTTTAATATCTTATAATTTAATAATATTAAAAATATTGTTACTAATCAAAGGAGATGAATTATGAAAAACAATATAAAAAAACACATCTTGATATTATTTATCATTATGTTATTTACAACTAATATGGTAGGATGCTCTACACCAAATGTTCCGTCAAATGTACCTGAAGAAAACAAGCAGGGAGAAGATGTCAACAAATCAGAAAACAAAGACAGCGACACAAAAGAAGAAACACGAATCATATCAACTGTTAAGGGTGATGTCGAAGTACCTGCTAACCCAAAAAAAGTAATTGTTAACTGGTATATAGGTGATTTATTTACACTTGATATCATACCTGTTGCCGCTAGTGCATGGTCTCATGAAACAATGCCGTTCTATGATAAATTTGAAGGAGTTGCTAATATAGAAAATTGGGACGCAGAAGAAATAATGTCTTATGAGCCTGATTTAATCATTACATATTCAGAAGAAGATTTTGATAAGCTTTCTAAAATAGCTCCTGTTATAGTCGTACCGGAAGTAGGTGTATCCTCTACAGAGCGTTTAAAATTCCTCGGAGAGGTAACCGGACGAGAGGCACAAGCAAAAGCTGCAATTGATACATTTGAACAAAAGCTTGCAAGCTCAAAAGAAAAACTCGCAAGTGCCAATATTGAAAATAAAACTTTCAGTATTCTTCAAGATTGGGGTGCAAGCTCTTACGGAGTATATTACGAGACAGGCTCTCGTGGAGGTACTTTAGTATACGAATATTTGGGACTAAAGAAACCTGAAAAATTAGAGCAATTGATAAAGGATTCAAATCAAGGCAGAGGCTCGCTATCTTATGAGGTTGCCGCAGACTATTTCGGAGATTATGTATTGTGGTTTTTGATGGATGATTACACATCTGAATTTGCTCAAACAGAAATATGGAAAAGTATCCCTGCTGTAAAGAACGGAAACATAATCAGCATACCTAGCAATATGATGGGTTTGTTCTTCTACTCAGATGTCACAAGCCTAACTGCTCAGCTTGATTATGTTGTTGAGCGTTTATTGGAAGTAAAAGCTCAATAAGATTTTGTTTGAAAGGAAAGCAATTATGCAAAAACTATTCAAGCGTCAAAAAAAAGGCGCTCTCAACTTTCTCATATATATGATTGCAGGCCTTGCCTTATTGATTATTTCATTCGTAGCATCCATATCTTTGGGTGCTGCGGATATTAATTTTTCCACTGCATGGGGTGCAATATTTAATTTTAACCCTGTTTTGACAGAGCATCAAATTATAAGAACCTTGCGTTTTCCAAGAACCTTGGCGGATATGATTGTAGGAGCATCTCTAGCTGTATGCGGTGCTATCATGCAGGGTTCAACCAAAAATCCTTTGGCTGATTCTGGACTTATGGGTATCAGTAGCGGTGCTACCTTTGCAATTGCCTTGATAATGTCATTTTTTCCGGGAGCATCTTACGGACAAACAATGCTATTTGCTTGTCTTGGTGCGGCAGTAAGCACCTCTATGACATATTATATAGCCTCACTAAGCAAAAGAGGTATGACTCCTCAAAGGCTTGTTCTCTCAGGCATATCTATATCTATGTTATTTAGTGCTTTCAGCTCTTATCTTGCTATAAAATACCATATCGGTCAATCGCTAATGTACTGGACTGCCGGGGGAACTGCAAGTGCCAGATGGAATGAATTAGCCATAATCATGCCTTTTTTCATTGTAGGCATATTAGGGTCAATAGCATTATCCCCTTCTATCACAGTACTTAGCTTGGGAGAAGAAGTAGCCACCGGACTTGGGCTTCGTTCCAAGTATGTTAAAGGTATGTCTACACTGATTGTTTTATTGCTGACTGGCTTATCTGTTATCGTCGTCGGTCCAGTCGGATTTATTGGTTTAATCGTTCCGCATTTAGTAAGATACTTGGTAGGTACAGACTATAGATACATCATTCCAGCCTCTATCCTATACGGAGCTCTTTTAACTGTATCAGCAGATGTTGTCGGACGATTAATTAACAGACCTTTCGAAACACCTCTTGATATAATATTTTCTGTAGTAGGTGTACCGTTCTTTTTATACCTCTCACGCAAGCAAAGGAGGGAATTTGAATGAGAAAGTCAAGGTTTACTATGAAAAAAGGTATTTTTATTATATCAATTATGATAATAATTATAATTATTCTGTCCATAATCAGCATGAATGTAGGAAAAATGAACTTATCTCCCAAAGAGGTACTTGATGTTTTCTTAAAAAAAGGAACTGCTAAGCAAAATCTTATTGTATACGAATTCAGACTTCCACGAATTATTTTGGCTATACTTGTCGGCATCGGCATGGGTGCATCAGGCTGTATAATGCAAAGCCTCTTGAGAAATGACATGGCAAGTCCCGGAACCTTAAGTATAAGCTCCGGCTCAGGGTTATTTGTTTTAATATATGTAGTTATTTTTGGTGCAAGAAGTTTTTCATCCGCAATTATTATGCCCGTCTTGGCATTTATAGGAGGTTTAACCGCTGCCATATTAATATTTTTACTTTCCTATAAAAAAGGCAAGGATGTTTCTCCCACTAATTTAATTCTCACAGGAGTGGCACTTAGCAGCGGATATAGAGCGATTTCCACAATACTCACTTTAAGACTTGATGAAAAGCAGATGGACTTCGTTCAAAAGTGGGGTGCCGGAAGCTTGTGGGGAGATAAATGGGACTACCTCTTAATTCTAATTCCATGGGTACTTCTTATATTTATTTATATTTTCTACAAATCCCATAAACTTAATATCCTTAATCTTGGCAATCAAACAGCTACAGGTCTTGGCATGGCAACAAAAAGAGAATTTACAGGTCTTACAGTCGCTTCAGTTGCACTTTCTTCAGGCTGTGTTGCTCTTGGAGGAAACTTCTTTTTTGTAGGTATGATTTCACCGCATATGGCAAAAAAACTTGTCGGGTCTAATCATAAGTTATTGCTTCCCGCAGCATCCTTGGCAGGCTCTATTATTGTTCTTTTATCCGATACAATTACAAGGTCAATAAGCTTTGGTGCTGATATACCTACGGGCATTATTATCACCGTATTAAGTACACCATATTTTCTGTATCTTCTGTCAAGAGAAAACTAAAACATGAAAGGAATAATGTATGAACAGCATTTCAACAACACAATTAAACATAGCCTACGATGATGCTCTTATCGTTGAGGGACTTGATATGCAAATTCCTTGCGGCAAGGTAACATCTATTATAGGTCCAAATGGATGTGGCAAATCCACAGTTCTAAAAGCAATCGGACGAATTATAAAGCCAAAGCAAGGTATAGTATATTTAAACGGTGAAGATATGAAAAATCTAACTACTAAAGATATTGCAACAAAAATGGCAATTCTTCCTCAATCTCCTTTGGCTCCAAGCGGACTTACTGTAGGCGAATTAGTAGCATACGGAAGATTTCCTCATCAAAAAGGATTTGGAAAGCTGACATCAGAGGATAAAAAAATTGTTTCATGGGCTTTAAATGTAACAAAATTAAAAGACTTGGAATTCAGAGAAGTAGATACCTTGTCGGGAGGTCAAAGGCAAAGGGTGTGGATAGCTATGGCCTTGGCACAGCAAACGGATTTGATACTGCTTGACGAGCCTACCACATATTTGGACTTATGTCATCAACTTGAGGTACTAGAGCTGTTATATGATTTAAACAAAACTCAGGGCTGTACTATAGTCATGGTGCTTCATGACCTTAATTTAGCGGCACGCTTTTCCGACTACATGATAGCGGTAAGGTCAGGAAAAATTATAAAGCACGGTACAAGCAAGGAAGTAATGACACCTGCTGTACTCAAAGAAGTATTTAATATAGATGCAACTATCGTCCCTGATCCGAATTCAGGCAGAGAAGTGTGCATTACCTACAATCTTATAAACGATAATATAAATAAAAGGGAGCGTGAAACAGCATGAAAATTGTTTTAAGAGTGCTGAAAGAAGCCAAAAAGTATTGGTTTTATATATTTGCCGGTATACTTGCGGTTATTGTATCCACTCTTGCTAGTCTATATACTCCATGGGTACTACAAGAACTTACTAAGTTAATAATAGATGGTGACAAAGATATTGTACTAAAGTCACGCAACTTAGGTCTGATTTTACTTGCCTCCTATGTTCTTATGGGCATCTGCTCCTATATTCGTGGATATTTTACTCATTATGCCGCATATCACTATGTTGCAGATTTAAGAAAAGGACTGTACGATAAAGTACAACACCTATCAATGAAATATTTTACCGAAACACAGACAGGGCAAATTGCCAGCCGTATAATGCACGATTCAGTAAATGCAGAAATTCTAATAGCTCATGTTATACCTGATTTGATTGTCAATGCCTTAATGTTTATCAGTATATCAATAATATTATTTTATATAAATATCAATTTAGCTTTAGTCAGTTTGATATCTATTCCTTTTTTAATAATTGTAAACATGGGATATTCAAAATATGTTCTGCCATTATGGAGATTAAATTCAAAAGCTGTAGGTGAGCTAAATGGCACTCTACAAGATAATTTATCCGGAATAAAGGAAATTCAGGTATTTAATCAACAAAAATATGAAACTAAAAAAATTGGTGACTTAGCAAGAAAGCAGACAAATGTATTTTTAAAAGCTACAAAGCTCGGAGAAATATTTAATCCCTTTATTGTTCTACTCAGCAGTATAGGCTCTGTTATTGTAATTATATACGGAGGATATCTAAATTCCATCGGCAGTGTATCTGCGGCAGATATTGTAGGTTTTATCATGTATTTGAATTTATTCTACAGACCTATCAATAATTTATCAGCATTAAACGAACAGCTTAACACAGCGATTGCCGGATGCGAAAGAGTTTACGAAATCATGGATACCGAAATGGATGTAAAAGAATCACCTAATGCAGTGAATTTAAAAAATGTAAAAGGAGCAATTGAATTTAAGGATGTATCTTTTTATTACAAAAAAGAAATTCCTGTGCTAAAGTCTATAAATATTAAAATAAATCCAGGTGATACTGTTGCTTTCGTTGGAACAACAGGAGTTGGTAAAACTACACTTGCAAGCCTTTTAAATAGATTTTATGACCCTGTTGAGGGTGAAATCCTTATTGATAACATAAACATAAAAAATGTAAGCTTGACAAGCCTTAGGGACAATATAAGCATGGTTTTGCAGGATACTTACCTATTTAGCGGTACAGTTTATGAAAATATTGTTTACGGATTGGAATATGCTACAAAAGAGCAAGTAAGAAATGCCGCTGTTGCTGCAAATGCACACGACTTTATTACAGGCTTTGAGAACGGATATGATACCTTAATCGGTGAACGTGGAATTAGGTTGTCAGGAGGTCAAAAGCAGAGATTATCTATAGCAAGAGCAGTTCTTAGAAATTCACCTATTTTGATACTTGATGAAGCTACATCTTCTTTGGATTCAAAAACAGAAAAAGAAATTCAGTCCGCATTAGACAATATATCAGTAGGCAGAACTACCTTTGTGATTGCTCACAGATTATCAACAATAAAAAATGCCGATATGATTGTGGTACTTGACGGAACAGGAATAGCAGAATCAGGGACTCATGATGAATTAATCAAAGCAAAAGGAAAATATTCAAGCATGTATTTGGCTCAGGCATCATAGAATAATTGATAAAAACAAGAATAAAACGCTCTTTGCTAAACAAGAGCGTTTGTTATATTTTCTATAAATAAAACTGTAATTGTTCCACTAAAAGCTATTAATGATAATTAGTCATCATTTTGCAATATCTAATATATACATCATGTTTTTTGGACTTGTCTATGTAAGGTGCATAAAAATAGTTTCCATGGTACCCCAAGGGGCTAATTTTTCATCAATTTTGATAAATCCATATTTCTCATATAAATTGATATGGTCGCTGACAAGATATACTTTATCAAATCTTAATTCTTTTGCATATTGCAATGCAGAGAAAATTAGTTTTTCACTCAAACGACTTCCTCTATATGGTTCGCCAATAAATACAAAACCAATATAAGGGGTATAAGTAACATTTGGTATACAGTCTGTTTTTCTCAACGTGCAATAACCAGCAATGCTATCCTCATCTAAAACAGCAAAAACTCTTTCCCAATCAGAAAAATCGTTTTCACGCATTTGCTTAGCTAAATTTTTACCGGCACGCCAAGAGCAGTTGTCAGCGTATTCTGCAACATCGTCCCATAGCTCATCTATATTAGATAATACTTTTATTTGCATAAACTTTATCCTCCGTTTCGTCGACGCATAGTTGTGTACAATATCAGATTACCATCTTTTTTCAAGTGCAATTCTTGTGTCTGCACAGAAACCTATAATTGTTACCAATCCCATAACACATTTTTCAAACATCGTTCCTAAGAACTGCTGTATAATTCCAATAAAGCCAAATGGTAATGTTATAATTAGAAATATCGATAATGCAATACCCCAAAAACGATTTAACCTCAAAGGAATAATTTGACTTGCTATTAATGCAATTAAAATATTAACAAGTGTAATTATAATGCTCACGTTTGATAATTCTTTTGCTGCGATTAAAGTTTCTGTTCTTCCTCCATTTACCCATGTATATGGCAAAATTTGAATAATAACCAATATATGGACTATAACATTAGTTACCCCTGCCATACATGAGAAAAAGCCTGCCTTTTTTAAATTGATTTTTCTAAGTTCTCTTAGCATATATACTCCCCATTATTCTGATTTATAAAAGAAATAAAGCCTTTTTCAAATCTGCGACATATATAGCTTGTTGCTTTTTTAAATACGTGCTTACGAAAGGCTTTAATATCAATTTTTTAGAATTTACATCTTCTGTGAAGTCAATTGTTGTTTCTTGATTATTATATGAAAACAAGCCAATCCAATGACCATGTATGTTTTTATTATCTATATCGAACTCATACCTTTTCATTGGCTCAAACAGTGTAATTGTAAAAGAAGTGGCATATCCATCTTTTGTGTATTCAATAAACTTTCTCCCTGCTTCTACCACTTCAATTTTGCTTATATCACTTCGCCACGAATAGTTTTCAAGTGAAGTAACAAGATTCCAGGCTTTTTCTAATTCACAATGGAATGTAGCTTTTATATTTGCAAACGCCATAGTACCACTCCTTTCAAATTCAAATTTTGTCATATTTGCATTATGCTCTTAATCTTACATATAACAAAAATTTAAGATACCTAACTGTTAAATTGTGTAATTTTTATCTTAAGTTTGAGTTTTTATAAGTGTAACTCATGAATAAATTTCCATAATTTCTTCTTGTCTTTTCAATAAAATAGTTAGTGTTTTTTCTATATAATGATTAAAAGTCAAGGGATAATTGTAGGAATAATAATATTCATAATGATTTGGAACACCATTTCTTTTCTGATTATCGAGTAGCTCCCATCCTAAAACGTACTCCATATATGGTTTAAAACATTCCGGCATTTCTGATTTATATATTAGATGCTGATTATTTTGAATTATCTCTAATATCCTTGCTTGAACTGGAATACTATATGTATCAATAAAATGTCTCCATATCTTTTGCTCATTTTCGGGCAAATCAGAAATTCTTCCTTGCTCATTTTGGAATATAACCTTCCTACCTAATTGATATTTAATCAAAGCCATCCTTAAGTCTTGCTCCCTTAAAAGCTCAGCAATCGGACCATAAAATTTTGAAATTTGATTATCTAACAATTCTTTTTCCCATTGAGCACACAGTAACTTTTTTTCAAATTCTTGTTGTTGGTTTGCAGATTTTATGGATTGTTTATAAGGAACAATCCACCCAAATACAACGAGCAATAGCCCAATTATCGCAAACGATAATTCTATTATTTTTGTAATTTCATCAAAATTTAAGTTCATAAATACACCCCTTTACATATAAACGAACTATCTAATCTTACTCCTGCTTTAGCAGTCCCATTGACATTTTTTTAAATCAACATGTGTTTCGTCTTTCAAAGGAATACCCTCACTGCTAAGCAAGTCACTTTGTTCAACCCATCCCGGTGCAAGTCTGCCGGCATGATTAACTACTCTATGACAAGGATATTCTCCATAATATTCTGCCCTGCTGAGGACTTTTCCAACAAGTCTTGCGTTTTTATCTCTGCCGATTAGCCTTGCGATTTGTCCGTATGTAGCAACACTACCCTCAGGAATTTCCTCTACAACAGAAAGAATTTCATAAATCAAATCTTCTTCTAAAACTCGCTTCATAGTACCTCTATATCTTCCTTATATACTTTTTCACACCATTTGGAAATATGCGTATTTTAAAAATTTTTCTCATTGTTTATTGAACGAATGCAGGTACACTCTTTTCCAAGCTATCAGTTTTAATGATGTAATTAGCAATCAGTTTCATGAATTCCTTTTAATTCAGGTCGAGATATAGGCTTGTACATTTATAAATATAATCACAGACCAATTTTGAACTAGGGTTGCAACAAAGTAAGATTTAGGATAAAGGAACTCTATGTGTAATTATTGCGACAATTATTGCGAAAACAGCTATGTTAAGCTTTGACTCATGATTTACTAATTTCACCGGCTTTAATTAATGCCATCTTTGTAACCAAAGGTCCGACTAGTTCGTATATTACAGTTGCACACAAAATAATAGCCCGTATTTTATAACCATATTCCGGCACAATGGATGTAGCCATACCAGCTAGTCCAATTGCAACACCTGCTTGAGGAATCAATGTAAAACCTAAGTATTTTGTTACTACAGGTTCTGCTTTAGAAACTTTTGCTCCAAGTGCAGCACCGGCTACTTTACCTACAACTCTAAATACTATATATATGATACCAATAATCCCAACCGTAGGTAATAAGCTTATATCTAATTCTGCTCCCGAAATAAAAAAGAACAATAAATATATTGGATGAGTTATATTATCTACATACTTAAAAACTTCTTCGCTGTATTTAGAAATATTTGTGTACACTGCACCCATTGCCATACATACTAACAATTGAGAAAGATTTAATAATAGTGAAACCCCAATACATAAGAAAACCATAGCCAGAGCTATACTTAACCTGTTACCCTGTCCAGTATACCTCGCTGTAAAAAACTTTAATATAACACCAAATGCAGCTCCTAATATTAAAGATCCCAATATTTCAGCCAACGGCTTTAGCAATGTATATAACATTGACGCATCTCCGGTAGAACCAATAGATTTAGCCAAAGCAACTGATATTCCAAAGCACATTAAAGCAACTGCATCGTCTATAGCAACAACAGGCAATAAAGTGTTCGTAACAGGACCTTTAGCATTATATTGACGTACAACCATTAATGTAGCCGCTGGTGCAGTTGCAGCCGCAATTGCTCCTAAAACCAAAGAAAATGAAACATCATTTCCTGTCAAAATTAAAACTGCATCTAAAACGAGAACCGCACAAACAGCTTCAAAAAAAGCAATTATGATTGGAGATTTCCCTACTATTTTTAAAAATGATAATTTAAACTCTGAGCCAATTGAAAAAGCAATAAGTCCTAAAGCAATATCAGAAATAATCGAGAAGCTCTCAACAGATTCCAATGATAAAATTTTTAAGCAATACGGTCCTGCAATTAATCCAATAATAATATACCCAGTTACATTAGGAAATTTAATTTTTTCCATTACCTTACTTGATAAGATACCTAGAATTATTGCAATAGCCAAGTATGAAAAAGTATTTAAGTCCATCAAATTTTGTCACCGCCAAATCCTTCTGTATTTCTAATTGGAATTGTGAACATTATGCCAGTATTTGGCTCACTAAAATCTCCAACAACTTTCCTTATCTGTTCTTGTGCCAATGCTATCTGTTCTTCATCAATTGCAAATAATAATATCTTACATTTTAATTTTTCTTCATCTGATAATATGAATCGCAACATACCAAACATAGGCAAATTTTCCATGTCAACTAAGCTTTTTGCCATACCAGTACCTTCAACTATAGTACCGCCTCTAATACCACATTCAGCTAAATGATGCATTACATCATCTACTAATTCCACCTTTTTTAAGAATACCATTAACAATTCCATTCTTTTCACCAACCTTTCTTTATTTATTTTATTCATAACTTATATATAATAAAACTAAAAATAAAATTTGTCAAGCCGATATCCTTTTTTATAGACTCAAGGAGTAAATAAATTTTTTCACTTAATGCTGTCATCTTGCAACGGCTCTTATCATTTCAGAATTCAATAGTTTCTATACTGTAAAACATGTTAGGTTGCATAAACAAATCAAGATACAAAAAAAGCTTTAGCAATATTTTGCTAACAGCTTGAGGTTGTCTGGTGGTATTATAAAATTGCTGTACTAATTACAATATAAAAAATTAATATCTGAATTCCTACTCATAATTTTCCAAATTGGAAGTTGTTGTATTAATAAACGCTTATTCTTATTATTATTCTTTAAAAATTGCATAATAATGACAATGATGTGATACTCCATGATAGTTGATGTCATCTTCTTTTGAAATCTTTGACATACCACACTTAAGCATTACATTAATACTTGCTAAATTATCATCAAATGCTCCTGTTACTATCTGATTAAATCCTTTACTAAACAACTCCTTTATAACTGCCTTTAACATCTCAGTGGCATACCCCTTATTATGGAAATCAGGATGAATAACGTACCCTAATTCAATTACGCTATCATGAATTTCCACATCATTGACGAATCCTATTAACTGATGGTTTAAATAAATACCACGTTCAAAACGATTATCAGAGTGAGAAAATCCTTGAATCTTCTTAAACATATTGATAACATCTTCTTCTGTTTGAAAATCAGGTATCATAAAGCTCCTCTTAATTTCCTCATTGGTCAGCAGCTCAATCATCATTTTTTGATCGATATCTTGAAATGGCTTGATTTCTAATCGTTCGGTCTTAATTATTTTATCCATTTGATTTCTCCTTTTTTATAATAAGTGTTCTTCAGATACGATTGCTTTGTTGTATATTTCTGCTTGTATCGGATTAATCTGATAGAAAGATTTTTTCACATATTAGCCTAATCGTTAAATAAGTCAATTTTACATATTATACTATTTATTTTAAAATTTATCAAATAAATATTTCCGATAATTGATTTTGGATATACAAAATAATGCAATAAATTTAAGGATAATATAACTAATTAATCTTAAGCTAATTGTTGGTGAAGATAATAATTCTTATGTTGTTTGAACTGATGAAGAAAAGTGGCTTGTTACATAAAAAAATACTGCTGCAAAGCTGAAATTTCAGCAAAGCAACAGTACTCTAAAATTATCTTGTTTTTAATTATTGTTTAACATTTTATTCAATAGCTTACGGAGTGAATTAATCTCGTCTGCTTCTAAGTTGATACATTGAGCTACCTGAGCTGGAATTTTTAAAGCCTGTTCTCTCAGATTTTCTCCTTTTTCAGTTAATATCACTAAAAGGTTTCTTTCGTCATTCTTAGAACGGTTTCTTTTTATATAGCCTTTTGTCTCAAGCTTTTTTAATACGGGTGTTAATGTTCCAGAGTCTAAATAAATGTACTCACCTAATTCCTTTACATTTAACTCTTTTCTTTCCCACATAACCATCATTGTTATATATTGGGTATATGTTAAATCAAACTCGTCTAAAATAGGTTTATATTGTCTGACTATTTCCTTTGCACAGGCATACAGAGGAAAGCACAGTTGATTCTCTAGCTTTAAAATGTCGTATTTATCATTTATCTCCATGATGTTATCACCCCTTTTAAAATTTGAATAATTAAACTTATTTATATTTTCTAATATTTTTATTAATTACAGCAGCTCTTTTACTTTTTCTTCCACATCAGCCATATCATGAGTTGGCTCAAATCTTCTTACAACATTACCTTCTCTATCAATCAAGAACTTTGTGAAGTTCCATTTTATGTCTGTAGTGTTTCTAAAATTTGAATCTGCTTTTTCTAGTATGCTTTCTAATTTTGATGCTATCGGATGCTCTGGATTAAAACCCTCAAAGCCTTTTTCTGATTTAAGGTAAACATATAACGGATTTGCATTATCTCCATTTACATCTATTTTTGAAAAGATTGGAAATGTAACTCCAAAGTTCATTTCACAGAAGCTGACAATCTCCTCATTGCTGCCTGGGGCTTGATTGTTAAACTGATTGCATGGGAAATCTAAAATAACAAAGTCTTTATCGCTATATTTTTCATATAGCTTTTGCAACTCATCATATTGAGGCGTAAAGCCACATTTAGTTGCTGAATTAATAATCAGCATTACCTTTCCTTTATATTCCTCCAATGATACTTTTTTGCCGTCTATTGCTAAAACCTCGAAATCATAAACTTTTTTCATTTTTAATACCTAACCTTTCTATTATAATATATTATTGTATATCAAATTTATATTTTGCACTATTTAATTGTTTGCAATTTTTATATTTTAATTGTACACAATTTAATTGCGTTTGTCAATACTTTTTTTGAAATTTTTTTATTTTATTTAACATTAGCAATTTCAACATAGACAAGCAACTTAAATTTGGTCTGAAAATTTATGATTGTTTAACATTTTTATTTATTAGCTATATTTTTTTATTATTTTGAATGTAGATAATTACAATAAACTTGTAAAGAAGTCTTAATAATTGTATAATATTATGAAATATAACTTAATTGAATTCAAAATTGAAAGAAATGATAGATAATAATAAGATATGTACTAAGCTCATACAAGAGTGTTATATTTTTCTTAAAGAAAGCGAGTTTTTGTACAATGGAGGCATTGATATAATATGGAAAATAATATTTTATGGAGAAACGGAGCTGTCGGCAAAAAATTTGTTGCTTCATTCAGCGGCGGAAAGGATAGTACATTTGCTTTATACAAGGCTATGTCAGTTGGTGAAGCAGTTGCGCTAATAGTAATGATGGATGAGCATGGTGTTCATTCGAGGTCGCATAGACTTACTGAAAAAATTATAAAGGAGCAAGCTTCTTCTATTGGATTACCTGTATTTTCAGATGCTGCAAGCTGGAACGATTATGAGAGTAAATTTATCAGACTCTTAGAAAAAACAAAAGATATGGGTGCAGAGGTCTTAGTTGCCGGTGATTTAGATGTTCCGGATAAGGACTGCTGGCATGATATTGTTACAAAGAAAGTAGGACTTGGCTTAGCCTTGCCATTAAGAGGGACAAATCATCGAGAAGTAGTCACAGAGTTTGTGAAAGCAGGCTTTAAATGTGTTATTGTAACAGTTAATTTATCTATGGGAATGAAAATTGAAGATTTAGGAAAGGAATTAAGCCTTGAATATATAGAAATTTTAGAAAATCGAGGAATTGACAGTTGCGGAGAGGCTGGAGAATTTCATACTATAGTAATTGACGGTCCTATATTTAAAAATAAGATAGATGTCAAATTCGGAGAAATACTTCAAGACAAGGAATATGCTTTTTTAGATTGTAGCTTATAAGGTATAAATAGTGGCAAATTATTATTTCCTTAACAATTTGCCACTATTTATTGTAATTTACATCAATTTACAGCCTCTGTATTTATCTAAAACAGGACAATTGAATCTGTTATAATCTTTTTCTTTTTGTATAATTATTTATTATAAACTTTATATAATATCTAAAAGCTTTGTTCCAATAATCTCTTTTTTATCGTCAGAAATTGTTGCTATCATATGTTATCACTCCTTATTTGTATTCTTCGTGAATCCTGATGAAATTTTAAAACAGTATTATGCAATATCAATTTCGTCATCGGATACACCTTCATAAAATCTGTTTAACATTTTGATGAGAACTCCCCCATAACTTCAGTTAATTCACTTAATGCCGGTGCTTCTTCAAATAAAAACATACTTATTAGAAAGAAAAACTGCTTACATGTAATCTCTAGGAATCTCCTTCTGCTTGCAATCTGTTACCAAACGCAAAAAAGTCCAATTGGGGAATTATATTAATAAAAATGCACATCGACGGAAGCCCTCTTACTGGATAGTATGATCGGTGTCTGGTTCTTTATTTCAAGGCTGAGCTCAATCGTACCATCTAAAGATTCTTTTATGTGAGATTTCATCTCTCCATCTTTCGGAG
>DCPV01000069.1 GCA_002323775.1 Firmicutes bacterium UBA1535
ATATCTCCATTTTCATGGGCTTTCCCTAAAGCAGGTTTGAATCCATATGATTTCGATGTAGATAAAGCTGGAAAATTGATGGATGAAGCTGGCTGGAAGATGGGATCTGACGGATTCCGTTATAAAGATGGTCAAAAATTTAGTATAGGTTGGTTGGTTTATACTGACTCTCCATGGCCAGGAAAATTATCATCTATGGCAGCTGATACTTGGAAACAACTTGGAGTTGATTTGAAAATAGAAATAATGGACTTCAGCACAGTTTCTGACAAGACAATGGATTCTGCTCCAGAAGATAGAGATTTTGATATCTATACAATGGGCTTTAGCTTATCTGTAGATCCAGACCCAACTGGAGCTTTGTTTGATGACAACGCAGGTGCAAAAGGCGGATTTAACGCTTCTGGATATAGAAACGATGCAGCTATGGAACTTGTTAGAAAAGGTAGAACTGAATTCGATACTAAGAAAAGAGCAGAAATATATAAAGAATGGGCTAAGATTATGAATGATGAAATACCTCATGCAATCGTAGCTTATAGATCAGAGATTTGGGGAATCAACAACAAAATAAAAGGTATGGACTTAGACACATATCAAGATTTCACAACTTTAATCAAACAAATCGGAGTAGAAGCTCCTAAAAAGTAGCAATAAATTTAAACAGCCCGGTCTCTAGCGGCCGGGCTTTCTTAATTAAAATTGAAAGGGAGGTAAATAATGAAAAATTATATCATAAGACGTCTTTTGCAAATGATTCCCGTTTTCGTTGGTATCATATTTATTCTCTTTGTCTTGCTTGAAATGTCACCCGGAACACCTGTAAGTCACATGATGAACCCTAAGATGACAGTAGAGCAAAAACAAGAGCTTTTAACTAAGATGGGCCTTGATAAACCATGGTATGAAAGATTTATCACATGGTTTAAGGAAGCTGCACAGGGAAATCTTGGTCAATCAGTTAAACACAAAAAACCTGTAACAGACGTAATCAAAGATTTTATAGGACCTACACTCCTACTATCTTTAACATCACTTATATTTGCGGTATTGATAGGCATACCGATAGGGATTTTAAGTGCAACAAAGCAGTATTCCTTCGCCGATAATGCACTAACAGTTTTTTCACTTATCGGAATAAGTCTGCCTGCTTTCTTCTTCGCACTTTTACTTCTAAAATACCTTGCAGTTGATATACAAATATTTCCTTTATTTGGATTGCAAAATGCAACTCTTAGAACTAACAGTGCCTTTGTAAAATTTATGGATATAGCGTGGCACTTAGTTTTGCCTACACTTGTTTTAGGACTTAGTCAAGCAGCTACATTCATGAGATATACTCGTTCAAGTATGCTTGAGGTTATTAGACAGGATTATATCAGAACAGCAAGGTCAAAAGGGCTTAAAGAAAAAGTAGTTATATACAAACACGCTCTTCGTAATGCTATGATTCCAATTGTTACTCTGTTGGCATTCTCTATTCCTGGACTATTATCAGGTGCTGTAATGACAGAAACTATATTTGCTCTTCCGGGACTTGGAAAGACATCTGTTGATGCAAGTATGACTAAAAATATTCCTCTTATACTAGGTATAAATGCGATGTTAGCAATGCTTGTATTATTATCAACCTTAATTGGTGATATAATGTATGCTGTTGTTGATCCTCGTGTAAGATATGATTAAGGAGGAACTTAATATGAAAAAAGATAGATCACAATCATTTTGGGGAAATGCACTACAAAGATTTAGAAAAGACAAAAAAGCATTGATTAGCTTCTATATACTGTTAGCTATTGTTCTAGGATGTATATTTGTTCCACTTGTATCGCCATATTCTATGGAGCAAACTGAAACCTCTAACGAAGCAATTAGGGATAGGGCTCCTAGTTCTGCACATATCTTAGGTACAGATGATTTGGGCAGAGATATATTTACAAGGCTATTCTATGCAGGTAGGATTTCATTAGGACTTGCTCTTATCGTAGTATTTATAGAATGTGTAATAGGCATAATACTCGGCTCTATAGCAGGATTTTATGGTGGTATTGCAGATACTATAATAATGCGTTTATCGGAAATATTTATGTCATTTCCATTCATGATATTTGCTATAACGGCGACAGCAATATTAGGAACAGGTGTTAAAACATTAATTATAGTTTTAACAATTCTTAGCTGGCCAAGTATAGCAAGAATTGTAAGAGGACAGATTCTTACGCTTCGTGAGATGGAATACATGGAAGCTTGCGAAGCTCTTGGTATAAGTGACTTAAAGAGAATGTTCAAACATTTGCTGCCAAATGTTTTAGCATATATCATAGTTTATGCAACTCTTGGTATGGCAGGTGTTATATTAACAGAAACCTCTATGAGCTTTTTAGGTCTTGGTGTATCTCCGCCTACTCCTACATGGGGCAATATGATGCAAGAGGCTCGTAATTTCCGTGTATTAAAAGAAAAATGGTGGTACTGGATTCCACCTGGAGTCAGCATATTTATTTCGGTTATGTGCTTTAACTTACTAGGTGACGGACTTAGAGATGCTATAGACCCTAAATTGAAAAGGTAGGTGAGTATAATGGATAAAACAGTAAAAAAGGATGATATTTTATTAGAAGTTAAAAATCTTAGAACGTATTTTCATACAAGCAGTGGTACTGTAAAGGCTTCAGATGATGTAAGCTTTTATGTAAAAAAGGGTGAAACTCTTGGAATAGTTGGAGAATCTGGATGTGGAAAAAGTATTACCTCTATGTCCATCGTTCGTTTGATAGAAACACCTCCCGGAAAATACGAGAGTGGAGAAATTTGGTTTGAAGGCGAAGATATGCTCAAAATATCTGATGAAAGAATGAGAGAAATTAGAGGAAATGATATCTCTATAATTTTCCAAGAGCCAATGACTTCTCTAAACCCTGTATTTAAAATAGGAGCTCAGCTATCTGAGGCTTTAATTCTTCACAGAGGAATGAATAAAAATGAAGCGAGAGAGGAAAGCATAAAGATGCTTAGACTCGTTAAAATTCCTAACCCTGAAAGAATTGTTGATAATTTCCCATTCGAACTTTCTGGTGGCATGAGACAAAGAGTTATGATAGCGATGGCACTTGCCTGTGCTCCTAAGCTCCTTATTGCAGATGAACCTACTACTGCTCTTGATGTAACTATACAAGCTCAGGTTTTGGATCTTATGAATGATTTGAAGAAAAACATTGACGCATCTATAATTTTTATAACTCACGACTTGGGTGTTATAGCTGAGATGAGTGACAGAGTTATGGTTATGTACGCAGGAAAAGTTGTAGAGCTTTCAACTACAGAGGAGATATTTAAAAATCCTAAGCATCCTTATACGCAAGGACTTATTGCGTCTAAGCCTGATTTGACGACAGAAAGCGATAGACTTCACGTTATACAAGGTGGTGTGCCTGATTTGAATAACAAACCGAGTGGCTGTCCATTCCATCCAAGATGTCCGCACGCTATGGATGTTTGTAAAGAGAAATTTCCTGGTGAAACATATATTGATCAAGGTCATTTAGTAAATTGTTGGCTTTATCCAGAGAATTCTAAGAAGGGAGAGTAATTAATATGAGCAAAACTTTAATTGAAGTAAAAAATCTAAAAAAATACTTTCCTATAAAAAAGGGAGTTTTTAAAAGTACTGTTGGGCATGTTAAAGCTGTTGATAATGTTTCATTTAAAATCAGCGAAGGAAAGGTTTTGGGTGTAGTTGGCGAATCTGGTTGTGGAAAATCAACACTTGGCAGAACTATGCTTAAGCTTTTAGCCCCTACAGAGGGTGAAATGCTCTATGAGGGTAAAAATGTTTATGATTTAAGCAAAAGAGATCTTAATCATATGAGAACAAAAATGCAGATTATATTCCAAGACCCATATAGCTCATTAAATCCAAGACTTCCTGTTTCAGAGATAGTTGGAGAAGCTATGATGCAGCACAATATCGTTAGCAATAAGCATGAAATGCACGATAAGGTTATAGAAATAATCGGTAAATGCGGACTATTCCCAGAACAAGCAAATAGATATCCTCACCAGTTTTCTGGTGGACAACGTCAACGTATATGTATAGCTCGTGCACTTGCACTTAACCCTAAATTTATAGTTTGTGATGAAGCAGTTTCTGCCCTTGATGTTTCAATCCAATCACAGATTATAAATCTTTTAAAGGATGCACAAGAGGACTTTGGATTAACTTATATGTTTATATCTCATGACTTATCAGTTGTTAAGTTTATAAGTGATGACATAGCAGTTATGTATCTTGGACAAATTGTTGAAACTGGAAGCAAAAAGCAAATATTTGATAATCCTTTGCATCCTTATACAGAGGCTTTGTTATCGGCTGTTCCTTCATTTGATCCTTCTGCAAGAAATAATAAAAAACGTATTATACTTCAAGGAGATATCCCATCACCT
>DCPV01000076.1 GCA_002323775.1 Firmicutes bacterium UBA1535
ACCCGCTATAACCGCACCAGCTCCAATATGTACATTTTTGCCTATGATTCCTCTTGCTCCTATAACAGCATTCATATCAATCATTGTACCCTCGCCAATTACAGCACCTACATTGATAACTGCACCCATCATCACTATAGCACCCTTGCCAATAGTCACATGTTTTCTTATTATTGCTCCCGGCTCTATTCTCGCATCCAAACTTTTAATATCTAAAAGCGGTATAGCCGAATTTCTTCTATCTGCTTCGATATGGTAGGATCTGATATATTTCTTATTTTCAGATATAAGCTTCTTCACTTCATCATATTCACCAAATACTATTGCTATTTCCTTTGATTGTATAGATTTTAAGGTCATAAAATCTATTTTTTTAATTTTACCTTGCAATATTATCTTAACAGGAGTTTGTTTTTTTGTATTTTTTATATAGTTAGCAAGTGCATATGAATCCTCAAAATTAATATCCAACAAATAATTCCCCCTTAATTTTATTGCCTAAGAAATAGGCAAGTAACTTATTATTTATAATTTCAAATAAAGTAGAAATAATATGCAACATTAAACCAAATCATCAAATTTAAAATAACCTTTCTTTTTATCAACAATAAACTTTGCTGCATTTATAGCCCCTTTAGCGTATATCTCTTTAGATAAGGTATTATGCTCAATTTTTATTATATCCCCTTCACCCACAAACATTACAGTATGGTTTCCTATAAGTCCTCCTCCTCTTATGCTGTGAATTCCAATGTCTGTCTTTTTTCTGCCATTGAGTACCCCCTCTCTGTTATATATCATATCAGGATTATAATCTACATTGTTTTTTATTGAGCCTAAAATCATCTTAACTGTTCCACTTGGTGCATCTATCTTTTTACCACCATGTTCTTCAATAATCTCAATCTCATAATCCTTTCCAAGCAGCTTTACTGCATATTCTGTGAGCTTTATCATCAAATGCACACCGTAGGACATGTTTGAACTTCTAAATATTGCTATTTTTTTAGACATAGCAAATATCTTTTCCTCATCATAGCTGCTATAGCCTGTGCTTGCAAGTATAAGCTTTAAGTTCTTTCTATCTGCATATTCAAGTATATCCTCTAATAAATATTTATTTGAAAAATCAATTATCATATCCGCTTCTTCTACTATATTAGAAAATCTGTTGTAAACAGGAAAGCCAAGCTTTACGTCTATTGAATTGCAAATTCCTGCTACTATTTTCAGGTCGCTTTCATTTTTCAAAGCATCAATTATCGCCCTGCCCATAGCTCCTGTACAGCCGGATAAAATAATTTTAGTAATCATAACTCAAATCCTAATTCTTTTAATCTACTAATTAATATATTTTTATTTTTTTCTTCCATTTCAAACAATGGCATTCTTAAATCACCCACATCAAAGCCTAAAAGATTTAAGCATGTTTTTACCGGTATTGGACTTGTTTCAATAAATAATGAAGATATAAAGTTATATAGCTTTAACTGTAAATTCGTGGCAGAATAAACATCTCCGCTCAAATAGTCCATAACCATAGTGTGTGTTTGTTTTGGCATGACATTTGATAAAACTGAAATTACTCCCTTTCCGCCAAGTGATAAAATTGGAACTATCATATCATCATTTCCTGAATAAATATAAAAATCCTCTGAAACTTTACTTGCAATATCTGCAACATAGGATATATCTCCACTTGATTCTTTTATAGCCACAATATTTGAATGTTTTGATAATTCAACTACTGAGTCAACACTCATATGAAGCCCTGTTCTGGATGGAATATTATACATGATTATTGGCATATCAACTCTATCTGCAATATAAGTAAAATGCTTTATTATTCCGGACTGAGTTGTTTTATTATAGTATGGAGTAACTATTAATACTGCGTCTGCTCCTGCTTCCTTTGCATCCTTAGTAAGCTCAAGGCTATGTAAGGTATTATTGCTTCCTGTTCCTATTATAACAGGTACTCTTTTATTAACCTTGTCTACTGCATAAGTCATGAGAGCCTTATGCTCAATATTACTAATGGTAGCAGATTCTCCCGTTGTACCTGCAACCACCAAGGCATCTATATTCTCTGATATTTGCCATTCTATAAAGTCTCCAAATTTATCAAAATCGATTAAGCCATTTTTAAATGGCGTAATTAACGCTGTAGCTGCGCCTTTAAATATACTCATATCTCATACCTCTTTCTTTTTACCAATTTATAATTATAATTGCACAAATATATTGAACTTTTATATCTCTTAAAGTTTCTGTCTGTCACTTTTTACTTTTAAGTTTAAATTCGCATACCCCCTCAAAATTAATATACTATATTTATATGTTTATTTTTATTTTTTTATTGCATAATTTTCAAATATATTGTAAAATATATTATCCGACTTTAAATATTTTTACAGGGGTGGCAAGATGCTATTTATTCCTACGGAGCTATTAAAACCTAACATGGTTTTAGCCAAGGATGTTAACTTAACAATAACGGATTCCTTTAGTTTACCATTATTAACTAAGGGACAAACCTTAAACAACTTGTTTATCAGAAAAATAAAATATCATGATATAATCGGCGTTTATGTTGAAAATGAAGTTGCAAATGACATTATCCCAGAAGAAGTCATAAATGAGAAGCTTAAAGCAAAAATTTTAGTTGATATAAAGAAAAATTTTAATCATTTTAAAGATAAACGTGGAGAATTGAATATACATATTGTAGAAAACATTGCAAAAATGGCTAAGAAGTTAGTTATAGACATTTTATCAAAAGAGGATATAATCATAAACCTCATTGATTTAAAAAGCTATGATGACTATACATATAGACATTGTCTTTGTGTTACTATTTTAAGCATAACTATGGGCATCACCTTAAATTTGAATGAGCATATGCTAACAGAATTAGCAATGTGTGCTTTGTTGCACGATTTGGGAAAAATGATGATTCCTACTGAAATTACAAACAAACCAGATCTTCTTACTCCAGAGGAGTATGATGTAATGAAACTACATCCTGTAATTGCTGCAAATCAGTTAAAAAAATTGCATATTGTATCTGATGCTGTCATAAGAGGTATAGAATGTCATCACGAAAAATTTGATGGAACAGGATATCCTTATGGCTTAAAGGGCAATGAAATACCTCTATATTCGAAAATCTTAGCAGTAGCAGACGTATATGACGCTTTAACCTCTACTCGTTCTTATAGGAGAGCTTGTTTCCCTAACGAAGCTATAGAGTACGTGATGGGCTGTGTCGATACTCATTTTGATTATGAAATACTAAAAGCATTTTTGAAAAACATCGCCGCTTATCCTATTGGAACTTTTGTAAACCTTAGCGATGGCAATTTAGCAATTGTAGTAAAAAATCTTCAAATAAATCCGCTAAGACCAGTAATCCGCATAATTTACCCCGACGGAACTACAAGTAAAAACATTGATTTATCACAAAATATTAAATATACAAATGTAACAATAATTGGAATGGGATATGAAAATCCTAACTTCCCATACAATTCTAATAATGGTACAAGTCCAACGGACTACGAGGAAAAGCTTAGAAAAACATCATAGGAATTATACAATTTATTATTAACTGTCACATAAAATGTGGCAGTTTTTTTGCATTAAAATGATTTGTATTTCATATAATTATAATAATTTATCTGTGTGCTAGATAAGAGCTTTCCACTATACCATTACAATATTTGATTTATAATTATTTATACAGATAAGTTAAAATACATATCGAAAGGATATACCTATGATAATACACGTTGTTAAGCCTGGTGAAAACCTATATTCCATATCAAAGCTATATAATACTACTCCCGAAAAAATTATTTATGATAACAGACTATCCGAGCCAAATAGGCTTGTCATAGGACAGACTATAGTTATAACTAATGGAGAAAACGAGGAAAAAAGAGAGGTTTTAATAAACGGATATGCCTATCCTCATATAAAGGAGGACTCTTTATATGAAGCTATGCCTTATCTTACCAATATAACCCCTTTTAGCTATGGTTTTAATTTAGATGGCAGTTTAATAGAGCTAAATGACGATGAGCTAATAGAAACAGCAATAGAAAATAATGTTGCTCCACTTATGCTTTTAACAACTATAAATGCCGACGGAACTTTCAATAGCGTAAAGGCAAGCATGATGCTAAAGGATGAAAACGCACAAAATGTTTTAATACAAAACATAATTAAAACCTTACAAGAAAAAAATTATGCTGGTATAGATGTTGATATTGAATATTTGTCAAAGGATGATAGAGATAACTTTACTAATTTTATCAAAAAGCTTACAGAAGCACTACATCCATTGGGATATGAGGTAACTATAGCACTTGCTGCGAAAGAATCAGAGGGCGAAGAAGGTCTGCTGTTTGAGGGTCATGACTACAAGGCATTAGGACAGTATGCAGACAATTTACTGTTAATGACTTATGAGTGGGGCTATACATACGGTCCGCCTATGCCAGTAGCACCAATAAACAGAGTAAAAGGAGTTTTAGACTATGCTGTAACTCAAATTCCAAATGAAAAACTATTGATAGGAATACCAAACTATGGCTACGACTGGACTCTGCCATTTGTTGAAGGCTCTGCTGCAAAATCACTAAATAATGTTGCAGCTGTTGATTTAGCAAGAGATGTAGGGGCAATAATAGAGTATGACGAAGAAGCACAGACTCCATTTTTCAGGTACTATGATGTAGATGGCAATGAGCATATAGTGTGGTTTGAGGACGCAAGGAGCATAGAGGCAAAGCTAAAACTAATAGAAGAATACGATATACAAGGGGCAGCCTACTGGACAATAATGCCAAAGTTCCCACAGAATTGGCTGGTTTTAAAGAGCATGTATGCCATTAAGAAAATGTAATAGAAATTTAGCGAAGACTTGTACTAAGAAAGTTCTTCGCTATTTTTATTTATTTGAATTTTTTAATTTATTTAAGAATGTATGCAAAAAAAGATTGCAAAAACAAAATATTATGCTATACTTATAAGGGCAAAACAATTTAAAAATAATCTTGATATGGACAGGTACTCAAGTGGTTTAAGAGGCATGCTTGGAAAGCTTGTAGGACGCTAACGTGTCGCGAAGGTTCAAATCCTTTCCTGTCCGCCATAGGATTTGTACAAAATGGATGTCATTTGTGAAAAACATAGGATTTTCAATATGTACAAGAGAAAAAAACACCGAAAAATCGGTGTTTTTTTGCATTCATTTTTATTGATGTCATTTTTTGTATGAAAAGGATTTGAATCTTCAGAATAGCAATAAATAAAGCAGTTTGGCAATTCAAATTATAGAAGCACTTTTACAGTCAATATTACTAATTCCAAAGAAAACACTTGATTTCTTAGAAAAAATATAAAATTTAATTGCATTATTTGTCAAACTTTGCTATAGTATATCAAATATGTAAAATAGCTTTCTACAAAAATATTTATGTTAGATTCTACTCAATTAAATGTCTATGCTAAAGAAATATTGCTTGAATGTCAATTGAAAATAAAAATTTTAAAAAAGAAAGGGAGGCAATGAGGTTGAATTACAAAAAAGCCATTGCTGCGTTTATATTAATTTTATTTTTTCCTGCAATAATAATCGTCTCTTATTTTTGTTCTTTTAAAATTATAAAAGCTATAGACTTAAATATATTTAATCTATATGCCTCCGATGGATTCAGTACAACAAACCCCTATTTAAACAATGAAGTTTTAAAAAATACAATTATAGCAGATGCAGTAACTCAAGTGTTTGGAAAAACAGAAAAAAAATTCACAACAACTCAAGAAGCTTATAAATTTCTACTGGATAACAAAGAAAATGCTAATAGAATATTACTTCAAAATCACGAATATAAGAAATATATGGACGACAACGGCTTGAGCATTAATGGCTTTTGGAATTTTGCTGAAAAAATGGGAAAACTTGATGAAAACATAATAAATGCCATTATTTATATTTGGCTTTTAATTTATGTCCTAATTTTTTATTTTTTCTTTGGATATAGAAAAGGTATTTTTATAACAGTTTTTTTGATTTACACTCTTACAGTTATAAATAGCTATTCAGATGGATTGCTTTCATATGCTCTATATCGCCCATTTACAAATTTTATTGCTATCTTTAATACAGAAGCATTATCACTAAATGAACATTTGATGATGTTTAACTCTTTCTTTCCAACTTTAAAAGAAGCCATTTTAACCTACATTTTATTAGATACAGCATATCAAATAGCCGTGGACAGAAAATACAAAAAAAATGTATTTCTTTTTAGAGAAATTTTGTATTCATTAAAAATTATGAAGCATACATTAATTAAAAATAAAGGTGGAAATTTTTATATTACAAAATTGCACATTAATTTTTATCCTTTGATTTACGTTTTAAAACGAAAACGAAAAAGAGACAGTAACTCAAATGAATTATTTAATTTAATGACTTCAATTCAAAATCGCAAATTTTCATATAAACCAGATGAGCTATTTTTAATTGTTACTAAAATGATATGCTTAATAGAACAGAATAAGCATTTGATAAGCTATGTTAAATAATAATGTCATTTGCAATTAAAATTTTTTCAAACTTTTTCTCTGATAGAATTTCATGTGTTATAAACTCTCCATTATAAAATAAACTGAATGTAGAGTATGGAGATGGTGCGTTTTGAGCCTGTTCTGATGTAACAAGGTGTACTACTTGAAAATCTATATTTTTACTTTTTGCTATGTTTTCAAGAAGTGGTACATATTTTGCTGTAAATGGACATTGGTTTGTGTAATATAAGGTAAAACCATTTCTCTTAACTATTTTGTTATCTTGCTTGATATGAGCTTTGAAATATGGTTTTTCATCAGTTTCATTAAATGGAAGATACATAAGCTCAAAATATGGATTAGCTGTGTCGATTGTCTTGAAACCTTTATATTTTAAATACTTAGGGTCTGAAAGAAATCCGGTTTTCTTTTTTGAGGATAAAATTACAAGACCTTTCTTCTCTTTTGCTTTAGAATCTTTTATACATTCATCTAAAAGCAAACTAGAATATCCCTGTCCTTTAAATTGCCCTGATACCCACAGGCAATTTATATACATATATCCGTCAGCTTTAATTGGAGCCCATGCCTTTTCAGCAGGTATATACTCAATAAAGCATTTACCTCGAACATTCAATTTTTTAAAAACAAGTCCATCTTCAAATCTTTCTGCAAGCCATCCTTTTTTAGCAGAAACTTGACAATCAATATTGCTTGAAATTGCACAGCAAATATGCTCTTGCTCTAAATTTTCCTTTGTAACAGAAATAATTTCCATGGATGTTCCATCTTGTGTTAAGCTATTCTTCTTTCTTAAATTTGTTAAAGTATCTTCTATTTTCATTCAACCAGTACCTCCTCATTTTACAACATAATTATAATTGTATATAAGTATAATTTCAAGCAAGTATTACTTGCTTTTTTGTAATTAAACTCACACACCTATTTTACAATAATTAAGTCTCGATAAGAAAGAGAGTCCTTTCAAAAAGCTACCAACAAAAAAACTTAGACTTTTCTTACCCCAGATACTCTTAGTATATGGGGGTTTAGCTTATAGCTCCAATATTTTTCCTATACATCATTTGAGTGTAACAACCAGGAAAGGCTGTCTCATATTCTTTCTGTAAGTCTCTATCTGGTTCTGTCAATTCCAAGCATACTTGACTAACTTTGCCGTCGTAGATATTTGTAAATTCAACCTTATACTTATTTTTTAATGAAAGCAGTTGCTCTATGCTATGTATTTGGGATTGTATTAACAATGACCCTTTGTATCCAAGTTTACTGTAAAATCTTTCGGCAGATTCAACTGCACCAAGACTAATATAATTAATTCCATAATGTGCCGCCCGTTCCTCAAGTAGAAACATCATCTCTTTTGCTGCTCCACTACCTCTATATCTTTCATGCACAGCTACTGGTCCAACCGTAATACTGTTGTTATCGTTAATCCTACCAAAAACAATACCTATTACTTCACTGTCTAAACTTGCATACAGCATTAAATCACTGTGATTTTTCATCCGTTCTTCCCATTTTTCAAGGGAGTATTCTGGATTTTCGACGTCTACATGAGGCATACCTTTAAAAATCATTTTATAGAAATCAAATGTTTTTTCAAGTTCTTGTTTCGATGAAACATTTTTAATTACATAATTCATATTAATAGTCCTCCTTTTTAAAGGATAGTTCAATTTTAATTTATCTGAACATACAAAAATACTTACTTTCTATTTTTAACTGTAGATGGAATCAATAGAAAAACCACTCCTGTCATATACGTTTAGCCAGCCTTATCTATATTTGCTCCATTTGATCGGCATCCCAAACTATTTGAAAATCCGTTCCATCGATTTTATCTTTAGAATGATGATTTCCAACGATATAGCATACTCTTTCTATCATTGAATCGCATAAACCCAACCCGCTCAATAATTTAGTGGCAACTGCCGGCCCCTCAATTTCTTGATATTTCCCATCAATCGAACCATATTTGTGCATAGCTTCAACTGCACCGATATCATGAAGCAATGCTGATAATACAACAACCTGACGCTCTGTCTGCGTTATATCATTTTTCAGCATAAGACATTCCGCATTTTGCAAAACCTTTAAGGTATGGTCTATTCCATATGGAATTTCAGAAAATACATCTTTCATCCTTTTTATAACTATTTCCTTTATTGCAGAAAATTCTGTTTCGTTCATAGATTATACCCTTTCCAATAAAAATATTGCGCATTATATAAGCTTTATATAGTTTTATGTCCTATGATGTCTTAAATCCAAACATTATTATATTTCTAATAAAATTTATAATCTAAAACTTTTATAAAACTCCTTAAGTCCCTGCTTAATATCTTCTTCTAAATGATGCCATTTTATGCCTTGGATTGCTCCCTCCAAAGCACATAAACGATTATAACAAGCAGATGAATCTATAGCCTTGATTTTAAGCCAAGCTTGTTTACTTCCTATTTCTTTTAGTTTTTCCGGTGTGTCAATACCTACTTGTAAAAGCTGTTCTTCTACTTTTTTTCCAATGTTTATAAGTTTTAATAATTCACTCATAACTCGTTACCTTCCTAAAGATTTTTTTAATAACATCTTGTATATAATTTTAACATTATATAAAAATTTTTTCAATAACTTTAATATATAAATTATACAAATGAAAGAAGGTAATTGTCAAATATTTACATGCAATAAATAGAATGTTTTAGAAGCTAAAGGATAAAACATAGAGCTAATCAAACTACCTTGATTAGCTCTATATAAACGAAAGTCAAATAATGTAATTATATTAGTCCATATATCACAAAATATTTAATATTGATTTATTTTGTTAAAAGGTATATAATTTATATTGTTAGATATATTAACAATATAAAATTTATATATAGGAGGAAATTATAATGGCAGTTACTAGAGATATGATAATTCGTGATATTTTGAAAGAAAATGCTGACGCAGCAGCAATTTTAATGTCATTTGGACTTGGATGTATAGGTTGCCCAAGTGCACAAATGGAAACACTTGAAGAAGCAGCAGCAGTTCACGGAATAAATGTAGATAACTTAGTTGAGGCATTAAATAAATAAGAAACGCCAATTATTGGTGAACATAAAAAATATACAGGTAAAAACTTACCTGTATATTTTTATTACAATAACTGTTCCAATTTATCTTTGTCAAATCCTACAACAGCCTCGTCGTCAATGTAAATTACTGGGACTCCCATAAATCCTTTTGATATTAAATCTTTTCTTGCTTCCGTGTCTGTTGATATGTTTTTCTCTGTAAATGAAACATTTTTTTCCTTAAGATAATCCTTTACCTGAAAGCAGTATGGGCAAGTGTTGCTTGTATAAACTGTAATATTTTTCATCAGTACCTCCATTAAATAATTATATTTTTTATTATTGTAGTATATTCTTAACAATGCTAAGAAATTTATACTGCCAATAAATTTAACCCTTATAAAAATATTAACATATTTTTTATTATTTTACCATGATTATTTTTTTTATATGTAACTTTGTCACTGGTAGTTTTTACCATTTGCAAAAAGTCCTTATAAACTAACATTCTTTGACATAAAATAGGCAGATATCAACTGTCTCTTAACAAAAAAAAAAGAAAAAGGACAGTTAAAATATACTCACTGTCCTTATAGTCTTTAAATGTTTAATTATATATTATTATTATATCCATAACACCGTTATAATTTTTATTTATATTATAAAATTTAAGTGTTGAATTTATCTTTATATCGTTTACTGAAGCTGCGCTAAATGATGTAATATTTCCGGAATCATCATAATTACATGTGAATACTAAAACACCTTTAGAATACTCAACATAGGATATACCATCAATTTGCAGCTGTCCGCTATATATAGCAGTTACCTTGCTCTTTGAAATTTCAGCTGAATAAGCTACGATATCTGTTACAACATTATTAGTAATTACAAGCTTAACAAACTGATTTTTAAAGTTCTTTACACTTTTATTTAAGTTTTTATCTACGCTATATGTGCTTGTAGAATTAAAAAGCTTTACCTTTTCAGAACCAGTAGTACCACTTATTGTCTGTATAGCACCATAAACTAGCCCTGAAAATTTATTATTAACAGGTGGTGTTACAACAGGATTTGGATTTTCTTGTGTTGGAGGCACTTGAGTTTGAATCTCTGTTGTTTTTGTATAGTTCTTATCCAAAACCAGTATCTCAGCTATACCCGCTAAATTAAAAACTGTCTTTCCTTCTATATAGTTTCCTAAGCTCGATCTACTAATCTTTTCATATTTATTATTAATAAGCTGAACAATAGCAGTATTTAAGCCAATATTTCCGTTTTGGTTGCTTAAAGTACCAGTTTTATTGTTATAATCACCTGCTACATTAATACTATCTATTTTTTTAATTATTTTAATACTATCATTATCATATAAATCATATTTCACAAAATTACCTTTATTTAAAGCTGTCCAGTACTTTGGACTTCTGTCAATTATTTCTTTTGAAACTTCGCCACTATTTTCTCTTAGCTCAAGACTTACTGTATTTCCTTGTTGATTTATAATAGTAATTATCGGCAATTGATTGGATATAGAATTTTTAACATCGATTATCATTCCGTATTTTACCGGCTCTTTATTGTATTTTAGATCGGAA
>DCPV01000139.1 GCA_002323775.1 Firmicutes bacterium UBA1535
CATGGAGCACTTTGCATGTGTTATTCCGGACAATGCTATTTCAGTAGCTTTCTAGGTGGACGAAGTGGAAATAGAGGAAAATGCGCTCAACCTTGCAGACTTAATTACAGCTTTTTAAATAAAAGAAAAAATTCTATTGAAGAAAAATTTGAGGAAAAACCACTTTTAAGCTTAAAGGATTTTAAAGCTGGAGATTCAGTCTGTGATTTGATAGATGTAGGCGTAGAAACTCTAAAAATTGAGGGAAGAATGAAAAACCCTGAGTATACTGCTATTGTTACTGAATACTATAGGAAGGTAATTGATAATTGTTTGGAAAAAACAATTTCTAAACACGATATAAGATTACTGGAGAAAAAGGTAGAATCCGTGTTTAGTCGTGGTTTTACAAATGGATATCTGAGCAAAAACGCTGAGGATATGCTTGCAGGTGTTAGCAGTGGCTCAAAGGGTGCAGATATTGAAGATATAATTGACGAAATAAAAGATAAAATCAGTCCTAATAGTAATTATAGAAGAAAGAGCATTGATTTATCTGTTGAAATAAAGCTTGGCAGCAAAATCAAGCTTATAGCTAATGACGGTAAGCATGAAGTTATAACTTTCAGTGATGAGATAGTTGAAAAAAGCATTAAAAATCCTGTAACAAGAGAGATTATTGAAGATCAGATTAGTAAGCTTGGCAATACTGTGTTTAGCCTCAATAATTTAGAAATAAATTTTGACGAAAATGCTTTTGTTGGAAAAAGCACATTAAACAAGTTAAGGCGTGAAGCAATTGATAAGCTTTATCAATTAAATGCTAATTATTATGATAGGAAAAACAAACCAAGAATTATCAAAGAAGATATGTTTAGACTGTTGGAAAATCAAAAACAATCTAAATCTGCTGATAAGTTTGATGCAAAACCGAAAATCAGTTTAAAAATCAATTCAGAGGAAGAATTGGAAAGTATTGACTTTTCAAAGATTGGGAGAGTTTATTTCCCTGTTAATTTAGCATCTATTTTTGAAGCAAGTTCTGAAAATGCTTATAATAAAGGAAAGATGGAAAATGTTGAAAAATATTTATATATTCCGAACATTGTAAGCGAGGAAATGTATGAATATTTAAAAGATAACATGAAAATATATGAAGATATTTTTGATAGTGTATGTGTAAATAATATAGGAACATACAGCTTCTTTGAAAAGCACAGCAAATTAAAAATCCATTGCGGCTACTTTTTCAACATTATCAACTCATATAATGCAAAAGCTTTGCAGGAAAAGGGAGCAGAGGGAATAAGCTTTTCAATAGAGTCAAATATTAAGGATATTGAAGCTATATCTGAAAACACAGTCATAAAAACTGAATTAGTATCATATGCTTACATTCAGATGGTGACAATGAAAAATTGTCCGTTTTCGGTTTTGAAAAAATGCAAAAGTCAAGGTAATTGCAGTTCGTGTGAGTATAGAATAGGTTATCAGCTAAAGGACAGACTTGGAGTGAATTTCAATATTGAGAGAGAAAACAAGGTATCTTTATTGTACAACAGTGTACCTATGACTACTATTGGCAAAACAAGCGAGTTTTTAGATTATAACATCAATTACTATTTTGTTGATAGCAAGTGGGTAGAAGATATAAACGCAGTTATAGATGTTCTGCATAAGGAAATCAATGAACAGTATGTTGATACCGATGAGTATGATATACTAAAATCAAACAGTTTCACAAGAGGACATTATTTTAAAAATGTTTTGTAAAAAGAAATTAATTTTCTTATAACACCAAATGGTGTGTGGGAGGTAACAAATGAAACAAAAATCTAAAAATGTTTTAGAGTTTAAAAAAATAATAGAGCAGGTAGAAAGCTTTGCTAAAACAGAGCAGGGCAAAGAAAAAGTAAGAAAAATAGATACTTCGGACGATTTAGAAGAAGTAAAACGCATGCAGCAGGAAACCTCAGAGGCTTATTCTTTGATAATGGAAAAAGGAAGAGCTCCTTTTGCAGGGATTAGTGATATAAGAGAGCATGCTAAAAGAGCGGCTTTGGGAGGATGTATATCTATATCAGGACTTTTAAGATGTGCAGACACCTTAAGAGCAGCAAGACTTCTTAAAAATCATATTTTACTTAATAGAACGGATGAAAGAGTCTTTGAAATAATCGATAATTTATGTCAAAATATATACACCGATAAAAGCGTAGAAGACGAAATATATTTTGTTATTATCTCAGAGGAAGATATTGCAGATGATGCAAGTCCTGAACTTAAAAGAATTCGTAAGGAAATCGCTATAAAAACCTCGGCCATAAGAAATAAAATAAATTCTATGGTAACATCTTCAGAAACTCAGAAATATTTGCAAGAGCAAATAGTTACTATGAGAAACGACAGATATGTTCTTCCGGTTAGAGCAGAGTATCGTTCAATGGTAAAAGGGGTAATTCATGACCAGTCATCGACAGGAGCAACCTTATTTGTTGAGCCAATGGCAATAGTTGAGATGAATGCGGGGTTATCTATGCTTAAAGTTGATGAGAAAAAAGAAATAGAAAGAATTCTGTATCAGCTAAGTGGTGTAGTAGCTGAAATTGAAGAACAAATTAAGCTTAACCACGAGATTTTAAGAGATCTTGACTATATGTTTGCAAAAGGCGAATATGCAATCAGCATAAATGCTATAATGCCTGAATTAAATGACAAAGGTCATATAAGAATTAAAAACGGTCGTCATCCACTGATAGATAAGAAGCTAATAGTTCCTATCAATATATGGGTTGGTGATGATTTCACACAGTTAATTATAACAGGTCCAAACACTGGAGGAAAAACTGTAAGCTTAAAAACACTTGGACTATTTAGCCTTATGGCTATGGCAGGCTTGCACGTTCCGGCAGATTATGGAACTAACTTATCAATATTTGATGCAGTATATGCTGATATTGGAGACGAGCAAAGCATAGAGCAAAGCTTAAGTACATTTTCATCACATATGACTAATATTGTTAAGATTATGAAAGAGGTTACAAGCAGAAGCTTTGTGCTATTTGATGAGCTAGGGGCGGGTACTGACCCCGATGAGGGAGCGGCACTTGCTATGGCTATACTTGATACACTTAGAGAGAGAAAGATAGTTACCGCTGCTACAACCCATTACAGCGAGCTAAAGCTTTATGCCTTGACTAATGAGGGTGTATGTAACGGAAGCGTTGAGTTTAGCTTAGAGACCTTGAGTCCGACTTATAAGGTGCTGATAGGCGTTCCGGGGAAATCAAATGCCTTTGCTATATCTAAAAAAATAGGTTTAAGCGATAACATAATATCAAAGGCGAAAGCTATGATAGAAAAAGAAACTGTGCAATTTGAAGATGTATTGGCCAAGATAGAAAATGATAGAAAATATATTGAACAAAAGAGAATGGACATTGATAATCTAAAGAATGAGCATGACAAATTGTACAAGGAAGTCCTTGCAAGAGAGAAGAAAATCAATGATAAAAACAATAAAATTATCAGCGACGCAAATTATGAGGCTAGAAGAATACTTGACGAGGCTAAAAGAGAAGCGGCAGATATAATAAAAGAGCTAAAGCAAATAAACCTTGATATGGATAGCGAAAGAAGCAGAAAAGCCTATGAGTTAAGACAAAGCCTTAATGATAGGATGCGTGATATTGATGAAAAATTGTTTGAAGGCTTGCAGCCTGATTTTGAGCAAGAGCCTGTAGATAAAAATGAGGAACTAAAAAAAGGTGATTATGTTTTAGTAAAAACATTAAATCAAAAGGGATACATTTTAGATATTGATAATTCAAATGCTGCAACAGTTCAAATTGGTCTTTTAAAAATGAGAGTTAAATTAGAAGAATTAGTAAAGATACAATCTGAGGAAGAAAAAATCCAAACTGTTAAGACGGGAAAAATGATAAGGCTAAGAACAAACTCTGTAAAGCCGAGCATTGATTTAAGGGGAATGAATCTTGACGGAGCTATCATGGAAATTGATAAATATTTAGATGACGCATATTTATCAGGTTTAAATGAGGTTTCAATTATTCATGGAAAAGGTACAGGGATACTCCGAGAGGGAATTAAGCAATATTTAAAATCCCATAAATATGTAAAAGAATTCAGAATTGGTAATTTCAACGAGGGTGGAGATGGCGTAACTATAGTGTCATTTTCCTAGTTTTTCCTAGTTTTTTCTCAGTGGCAAATGAGATAATTTCAAGCTTTAATCGAAATTAGGCAAATTATGTAATAAAAATTTCCTTGACTTTCCATTCGATGTTAATTATAATACTCCTGTATTAAAAAGGAATAAATTATTTATACATTTTTTAGTTATAAAATTAAAAAAATGGTAAATAATAATAATGTTTCCTTAATATGATTTCTTGATAACTATAGAGAAATTAAAAAAAAGAAAGAAACAGGAGAAAAGATGGAAAGCAAAAATATAAAGCAATTCATAGGACTTGTATTGTTTGTAGCTTTGATTTCATATGTATTTTTATTCAAATTAAGCACGATTGCTGATGCAGAAATTATATCTCAAGAAGAAGCATTAAAGCTTAGATTAAAAGAAATTGTAAATACATTTGAGTTCAAGACACCAACAAAGGTCTTTGAAAACAAGCTATTAGTCTTTGTCAGTGCTCAGACCGGACTAAATTATAGTGAAAGTCAATTTATGATTGATAAATGCAATAAAAATGACATAGAATTATTTATGATTCTTGGTCTGATAAAAAAAGAAAGTGATTTTGACCCAGATACTACAGGTAATAGTGGCGAAATCGGACTCGGACAGTTGATGGAGAAAACAGCAAAGCATTATTCAAACCAGTTGGGTTATAAGTATACTAAAGAAGCTACATATGACCCTAAGAGGAATATTGACTTAGCTGTAGAGCACATATCATATCTAAAACAGCTGTATGAAAATGATGAGCATAAAATTTTAACAGCTTATAACAGAGGTACGAAAGGTCTTGAAAATTATATCAGAGATCAAAGATCACCTTTTGAAGAAAGCAGTATGAGCACTTACTCTGTTGATGTCCTCAAGTATAGAGACGAGTTTAAAAAAGAATTTGAAAAATATGTGAGTAAGTAGTATAATAGCTGATAGTGATATCAGCTATTATATTTTACCTAAAGGAGTTGTGCCAAATGGAGCAAAGAATATATGAATTTATAAAATATTGCAATTCAGATAGCTTAACAGATGAAATTCCAAGCTTGAATTACCAGCTTTTTACGATGTCTTTACGCTCTATGCTTCCATTTGAACATAAAATTGGCTGCAAATTCGATGAAATCAGATATATAGATGAGATAAAAACCTTAAAATATTATATCAATGGAGAAGATAAGCTAGTTATAAATAAGATAAAGCAAAACAGTGCGATGACAACTTATGACAGTTTACTGGAGTATAAAATAATTCCCATAATCATATCAAATGCTATATGGGAAAACATAGTAAACGAAGTTTTAAAATGCCTTGTTTTTTATACATATAGCAAGGAAAATATATTGGAGGCTATTGTACTTTCCTCTGTATTGCATGAATTTATTGAAAATAATTGCATAGATAAAGATTATCTGCATAGCGTTACTAAGCAAAGAATAATTGAATTTTCAATAAAAGACTTTTTCAAGGATAATTTTGATGCTCCGGTAAAAAATACTTATAATGTAAGCTTTGAAAGAGAAAGAATTTCATATATAATGAAGGAAAATATATTTGATAGTGACTTCTTTTTAGATAAAAAAATAATTAATTATGTATTGAATAAATCTTCTGATGAAAATGCTACAATCACAGATTTTAACAATAATAATTTGCAAAACTTAAGCTCATATTTATATAAATTAAGAAAAGGCATGATAGACCCAAGGAAAATAAATTACAATTCTAATAATACTGAGTTAAAACCAAATATAGAGCAAGGAAGCTTTACACATCCCATTTTGGGAAAATGCCTTGTGATAAAAAGAACTGAAAATGAAGCAATTGTGAAAACAAAAACAGGAAATATAAAAGTGAGAGTGTGAAATGAAAACTTTATTAGTATCTCTTGATTCAAAATTCATACATTCAAATCTTGCACTTAGATACATAAAGAATTATTGTGCTGATAGCTTTGACATAGAGATAAAGGAATTTACGATAAATCAAAAAATAGAATATATTACTGATGAGATTATAAGCACTAAAGCAGAGTTGATATGCTTTTCCTGCTACATATGGAATATTGAGTACATCAATGAAATAATATATATTTTAAAGATATCCAATCCAAATATAAAAATTCTTTTTGGTGGACCTGAGGTATCATACGAGATAAGAAATATTATGCAGGACAATGCTTTAATTGATTTTATAATATACGGAGAGGGCGAAATCAGCTTTAAGGAGTTTTTGACTGCTATTCATGAAAACAAGCCTTTGTCAGAGGTTAGAGGCTTAGCGTATAGAAATGCAGACAAAGCTTTGTCAGAAATAAGCGGCGACTCGCCATATAAATGTGGAAATGAAGATGAAATCATAATAAATAAGCCCCGTGAAATAAATTATGATTTAGACATCCTAGCATTTCCATATAAAAATGATGATAAATATTACGATAAGATAATTTACTATGAGTCCTCAAGAGGCTGTCCTTTTAGATGTGCATTTTGTATGTCCTCAATCGATAAGTCCGTTAGAACATTTTCCTTTGAAAGAGTGAAAAAGGATTTATCAATTTTGTTAAACAGCAAGGCAAGACAGATTAAATTTGTAGACAGAACCTTTAATGCCGACTATAAAAGAGCTATGAAAATCATGCAATTTATAGTTGAAAACAATAAAAATAACATGACAATTCATTTTGAGATAACAGCAGATATTATAAATGATGAGTTTTTAGAATTTCTAAAGCATATGCCTGTCAATATGTTTCAGTTTGAAATAGGAGTGCAAAGCCTGAATGAAAAAACACTTTGTGAAATAAACAGGAAAACAGATATTGAAAGATTGGTATATGTTGTGAATAAAGTCAAGGAAAACAAAAATATTCATATACATCTTGACTTAATAGCAGGTTTGCCATACGAAGACTATGATACATTTAAGCTTTCATTTGATAAAATACACAATTTGTATACGGACAAACTACAGCTTGGATTTTTAAAGGTTTTGAGAGGGACAAAAATATATCAGGATTTGAAAATTCATGATATAAGATACAGCAGAAAAGCACCATATGAGATAATAAAGAACAAATATATCAGCTATGAAGAAATTCTAAAGCTTAAAAATATTGAGGAACTTGTTGAAAGATACTATAACGAAAGATATTTTTACAATACAATTATTTATATTATGGAGAGCTTTTACAATAATAAAGCCTTTGAATTTTACGAAGAATTTAGCAAATATTGGAAAATAAATAATTTGTACATGGCAATGCACAACAGGAAAAAATTGTATGAAATAATTTATAATTTTGCAAAAAACAAAGGAATTTTGACAAGTGAATTTATGGACAATTTGCTGTATGACTTTGTTTCCTGCAATGAAAAAGAAGAACTATTGTACATTTTTGATAAAGATAAAGAAGAATCCTTGCGAGATACTAAAAAAATTATTGCTAAGAATGAAGAATTCAGAAAGAAATATTTTGATATTGAAGATATGAATTACAGGATAATAAATGATTTTAGACTTGTAAATATCTCCGGGGATATTATACTATTTGTGTATAAAAATAAGGAAAATATATTTGAAAGATGTAAAACATATAAAATTAATGAATTTTTAAAACCTATATACTATAAGGAGGAAAATCAGTGAAAAAATCGGATAAGTTTTTTAATGAATTTTTTGACAAGCAAAAGGATGAGATATCATTTATAACTCTTAAAAAAAATGCAAAAATCAAATTGGGAAGCAGCGAGCATATTGCCAATAAAGAAATTGCAGTACCAATAAGGGTAAATAGCTTAATTTCGGATATACAAAATCAGGACGAATACGATGGCATATCAATCGGAAATATAATTGACGGGATAATATATGTATTAGGCACAGAAAAAGAATTTGTGCTTAAAGAGGAATATTTAAAGATATTAAAGGATTTAAAGATAGATTTGGTATCATATGTCATACACTGTATAAACCAATTTGACGATAAAAAATTAAATGATGTTGTAGTCTATGGAAAAAGCCTTATAAATGTAGTTGAAAATGAAAAAACTGCTTTTGTATATGCTTCTTCTCTTGAAAGAAAAGCAATAGAATCTTTAAACAGTGATTTGTCAGATACAGCAAAATATTTTATGAATGAAGCTGTTAAATATTTTGAAAAATCTCTTAATTATGATGACAAATTTGCTTTGTCTTATTATAAGCTTGGATTTTATTATAAAAATAACCAGCAATACATTAAGGCAAAACTTTTTTGGGAACAGCAGCAGGAATTTGATGACGATGCTGTAAGAATTGATGAAATAAGAAACGAAATAGAGCAGTTAGATGTATATGTGAGATATGAAACTGGCTACAATTTAATTCTTAACTCAGAGGCTCAGAAAGGCTTGGATATATTGTTGCCTTTAGTTGAAGATTATAGTGGCTGGTGGAACTTGTTATTTTTCATCGGACTGGGATATAGATCATTGGGAGAATATGAGATAGCTGAAAAATACTTTGAAAATGTTTTGAAAATTGAAGAAGGACAAATCCATGCTATTAATGAGCTTGGTCTATGTAAAATGTGCTTAGAAAAATATGAGGAAGCAAAAGAACTATTTACAATGCTGGCAGCCATGGATCCTAAAAACAGTGAAATTTTATGCAATAAAGCAAGTGCAAATTTATATCTAGGAAATAAAGAAGAAGCTGAAAGAGATATTGAAAAAGCTTTGAAAATCAATCCAGAGGACGAGATTGCTATTGAAATCAAAAGAATGATAGAAAGCTTAGATTAAATTTTAAAATAATATGCCGGGAGAAAACATGAGAATTATAAAAGCAACAGACTATAATGATATGAGCCTTAATGCGGCTGAGATAATTTCTGAACAAATTAAATATAAGCCTAATAGTGTGCTTGGACTTGCAACAGGCTCAACACCTCTTAAAACATATAAATATTTAATTGAATGGTATAAAAACGGTGATTTAGACTTCAGCAAAATTACTACATTTAATTTAGATGAGTATTATGGCTTATCAAAGCTGGACAAGCAAAGCTATCATTATTTTATGTTCGATAATCTATTTAGCCATATAAATATTAATAATGATAATATACACATACCTGATGGCACTAATAAAGACGTAGAGCAAGAATGTTTAAATTATGAAAAGGCGATATTGGATGCTGATGGAATTGATTTACAGCTTCTTGGCTGTGGACATAATGGTCATATAGGGTTTAACGAGCCTAATGAGGTATTTTACACAAATACACATCTTGTAAATCTTGAGGAGTCTACTATACAAGCAAATAAGAGATTTTTTGAAACTGAGGAGGATGTTCCGAGACAGTCTTACACTATGGGCATAAAAACCATAATGCAGGCAAGGAAAATAATCATGCTAATAAGTGGTGAGGGAAAGAAAGAAATTGTTAAAAAAGCATTTTTCGGACCTATAACTCCAAAAGTACCGGCTTCTGTTTTGCAGCTACATAGAGATTTTACTCTAATTGTGGACAAGGATGCTTTTTCGCTTTGCGAATAAATAATTATGTATATGTCAAATAATTAATCAACTTTAAGTAAAGTAAACTTTTATATTGACTTATACTTTTATTGGTGATAAGATATTTTTAATAAAAGGAATAGCCAGTCTCTTGTGAAATAAGAGATTGGCTATTCCTTTGTTACATATTTCTATAATACTACATTCTTTTCAATGTATATCGTTCTGTAAAATTCGACAACAAAGTAAATTATTATTTACAACACGCAAATATTTTCAATATCATATCAACTGTTCCAACATTATAGTTTGCAAAGGAGTATAGTCCTTTATCGTCATTTATTGCTGTTATAAATGGTAAACGTAAATCTCCAATGTGCATATGTTTTCTAAATTGTTTCCAACTGCTGTTAAACTCTGCAACATTGTATTTTGCTAGATTTTTATTTAATACAGATAAAAGAGTATCATTTTTTTCATTGTCTTTGCCAAACAATATAATTTCTATATCAGAGTTAATAATTTTTTCTTCATTTTCAAGTAATTCATTTAAAAAATGTTCTGTTGGCTCTGAATTATTTTGTATATATGCTAATACCATAGAGTGAATGCAGTTCTCTCTTTTCCCCTTTGATATAGCTAATATTTCATTTGGTACATCAATGCTCTTTAGCTTATTTTTTGTAAGATTTATGGGTTCTTGCAAACTAATAGTTTCAGAAATAGTATTTCTAAAAGGTAAGAAATCAATCCTTCCGGTAACAGAGCCGTCTATTTGTCTTGATGCCTGTGCAACAGCATACAAGCCCATTTCAGCATGAGCAAAACTAGGCGAACAAGGTGAATTGCTATCAAAATCCAAATAATCAAAATACCCATTATTTATTTGACAAATAGTAAAATCAGTGCCACAATTAAAAGTTTGCTTTGTTTTATTAATGAAGTTGATACTGCACAACTTTTTGTCATCCTTATAAAAGGACTTAAAATATTCTCCGTCAAAATATTTAGGCTCTCTCGTTATAGGGTCTAGCTTTGCCGGAATTCCTAATGCTCTTGATATTTGAACCAAATGTATAGGAATACTGTAGCTTGTTACAATTTTATTTTCTATAACTCCCTTGATATCAGCTACTAAGGCAGGATATGAGTATTCATCTAATATTGTCAGTCCATCAATAAATTCTAATATATCCTCTATACTTTCCTTACCCTTAAAGTATTGCTTTATAAATTTTCTGTGTGGATATAAAGGCTCATTTTCAACTCTTAGAGAAAGCAAGTATTTATTAAAATCCTCATTGCATAAACCAGAATAATCCTTATAATTTTTCATTTTCCCAGTATTATAAAAGCTATCCTTATATTCGTATGCAGGTTCCATATCGCATAAAGCTTCATATTTAATATCACAAAAGTCTTTTTTTGTGAGAGTTTCTAATATTTCTATTTTTCGTTCATGTAAAATAGAAGTATCATTTATAAACTTTTCAATAGCATCACCGTTTAGCCTTGCTAATTCTATGTATTTATTAAATTCCTGTGCTATTGATTTTTCTTTATAATCATTGCTTATTCTGCTTTTTAATAAATTCAGATTATCGGTATGTCTATTTTCTCTTTCGTATTGCAATGATATTAGCTTGTCAGTATGTTCTTTGGAATACTCCATATCATCCTTTTGTATATCACCCTCATAAGGTATTAAATTAAAATCTATTGATTTAGCATACTTTGATATATCCAAATTTATTTCGCTTGTTTCTTCTGAGCATAATGCTATATTAAACTTTTTATTGTAAGATGCAACAAATAAAGCATCTCCCTGTCCAATTTCAAATTGAACAGTACCGTTGCAATCAGCAGTTTTTTCATGTATAAGCCTTGGCGTGCAATAGTTCACAGTATAAAGACCAATCTTTGCATAAGGTCGTTTTTTATCCTTATTATAAACATTTACTGTTACAGTTCTAGTCTTAACATACATATCTGTAGATGTAATTGTTGTAAAAATATTGTTTTGGTCAATATTTATTCGTTCTTTATTTAAGCCAAACACTCTGTGTCTTGTAATTAAGGCTCTTGAAGCTGCATTGTTAAACCAACCTAGATTTAATCTTTCTTCTGGCTCGCAGGCTCCTAAAAATTCCCACTTATGACCTGTATATACCTCTACCCAAGCATGATTATCGTCACAATGTGTCCAGTAGGGGCTGTAGCATTGTCTGGCAGGTATTCCTATACTACGCAAAGCACTGACTAAAAGCACGCTTTCCTCACCGCATCTGCCTTTGCCGGCTTTGACAGTTGTTATAGCATTTTGTGTGCGAGCATCAGCCCCCACATATGTAGCCTTTGAATAACACCAATAATTTGTTATTAGCACACTTTCGACAATATTATCAAGCTTTATCAGTGGTTTTAGCTCATTGTAGAAATTGATGCTGTAAAGTGAAAAATCTTCATCATTTATTCTATATGGAAGAACATAATCAAAAATTATGTCAATTGGGATTTCTTTGCAATAATCAATAGTTTTAATTATTTTATGGATATGCTCTACATGCTTTAAAACATCCATAATATTGACACTGATAACATCAGTTGCCGGCATTTGTGTTATAGCCTTCATAAAGAATATTTTAAGCTCATCAGACAGGTCTTGCGATATTTTCAAAATCTCGTTTCCTTTTACAGGAAATAAAGATATATATTTTTTGAAGCTTCTTTCTATTTTTTTAAATTCGTGCATTTTAGTATCCCCTTTGCTAAATATTTATCTGGTTAACTGGCATATAAATTATATATTATCGCTTTTGTGTTGTCAATCATATAGCATTGTGTTAAAATTAAGAAAAATAATAATAATTGGTGGTTAAAATGAAAATAGAAGTTTGTTGTGGCTCGTATTTAGATGCCTTAGAGGCATATAAGGGAGGGGCAAATCGAGTTGAATTATGCTCTAGCTTGTTTTTTGGTGGCTTAACTCCGTCACTAGGAGCATTTTTACTGACTAAAAAGAATACAAGCCTTGAAATTGCAGTTATGATTCGCCCTAGAGAGGGAGGCTTTTGCTATACAGATGATGAATTTGAATTAATGCTTAAAGATGGTGAAATTTTTATACAAAATGGTGCTGATGCCCTAGTATTTGGATTTTTAAACAGTGATGGCTCTATAGATTTTGATAGAACTAAAAAAATGTGTGAAATGGTAAACGGAAGATGTCAAACTGTATTCCACAAGGCTTTTGATGTATCGACAACAGCCTTAGAGGAAGCAGTATATAAATTAAAGGAAATTGGGATTAGCAGAATTTTAACGGCTGGAAAGGAAAAAACAGCAGAATACGGAAGTGCTAATATTAAAAAAATGATTGATATTGGTGGCATAGAGATATTGCCAGCCGGCAATGTAAGAGCATATAATTTAGAATTATTGTATAACAATACATATTGTGATTGGGTACATACATCTGCCTTTGAGGCTGTGATGGATTCCTCGGCTAATCATGAAAGCATATTATTTACCGGAACAAAAGCTCCAAATCAAGGAGAATATAGCTTGGCAAATAGTGAAATTGTGAGAAATATCGTGGATATTGCAAAGAAATTAGTGTGAAAATTAATTTAAAGAAATTTAATTTGTTTAAATATTATTGGGTTTGATATTGAGCTAGACTTTAAATTTAATTTAAAACATTAATATTCAATTTATTAACAAAAGAAGAACAAGAAAGGAATGTACATTATTGTGAAAATCTTATGTTTTGATATTGGAGGAACACTTATAAAATCTGCTATATATGATGAATTAGTTGGTTTAACAAATTTTGAGGAGCATAAATATCAGTTGATTGGCAGAGATGGAGTATTAAAAGTCATAGATGATTGTGCTTTAGCTTGTGAATTTGATGGAATAGGTATTAGCACAGCCGGATTGGTAGATTCAGAAAGAGGTTGTATTATGCTTTGCAGTGAATCTATTCCCAATTATACAGGTACAAAATTAAAGGATATATTAGAAGAAAAATATAATAAGCCAGTTTTTGTCGCAAATGATGTCAATTCTGCGGCATTAGGAGAAGCTCACTTTGGTGCAGGCAAGGCGTATAAGGATTTCATATGCTTGACTTATGGGACAGGCGTAGGAGGAGCAATAGTAATAAACAAGGAAATATATGCGGGAAACAATGGTGCAGCCGCTGAAATAGGTCATATTATAACGCATTTAAACGGTGAGAGATGTACATGCGGATTAAAAGGTTGCTATAATCACTATGCTTCAACTACAAATCTTGTAAATATGTGCAGAGAAATTGATATTAATATAGCTAATGGGCGTGATGTATTTGCAGAATTTGATAAGGGAAATAAAAAAATAAAAGAAGTTATTGATGCTTGGATTGATGAAATAATTTATGGTCTTGTTACAGTGGTGCATATTTTCGACCCGGCTGTTTTAATTCTCGGAGGCGGAATTATGAGTCAAGCATATATAATAGATGAAATCAATAAAAGATTAAAAAATGCTGTTTTGAATAGCTATAAAGATGTAGTTGTTTTATCTGCAAAACTTGGCAACACAGCAGGTTTAATGGGTGCGGCGTACAATGTGATTGTTCATATGAAAAGAGATATGTCCATCTGATAGTGTAATATTAAAAGGTAGAGATTTAGAAACAATGAAAGGATAATTATAAAATCCTTAATAAATATTTTGTAATTGGCGTGTGGGTATAAGATTGAAAGAAATGAAAAATAATGAAAAATAATGAAAGGGTAAGCACCAATCCCGTGCACAAGTTTTTTTATCTTCCCTAATAAGGAAAGACTGGATTTCTTGTGTAATGAGTGCTAGGCATAAATATGATAATTAAAGGCGCAAATGTGTTTATAGGCGAAGAATTTAAAAATATAGACTTAGAAATAAATAACGGAAGGTTTGGTAAATTAGAGGAAAATATTCAGGGTAAAGATTTAATAGATTTTGACAATTCAGAAAATTATATTTTTGAAAATTGCTTAATATTACCGGGTCTTGTAGATATCCATACTCATGGTGCTATAGGCTTTGATTTTTGTGATGCAAGCAGTGATGATATGAGTAAAATGGCTGAATTTTATATAAATAGTGGGACTACAAGCCTTCTTCCGACAATAGTAACAACAAGTGAGGAGGAATACGAAGTACAAATTCCTAAAATACTTGAAAATATTGATAAGACCAGTCCGTTTTTAGGTATAAATTTAGAGGGGCCATTTATAAGCAAAGGAAAAAAAGGAGCTCATAACGAGAAAAATATTAGAGATATTGACATGAGTTTTGCAAAAAAACTTTATGATTTAGGGAAAAATCAAATAAGACTTATGACAGCAGCTCCTGAATTAGAAAACTTTAATGAGCTTGTTAATTTTTCAAAGAATAAATTCTTAATTTCCATGGGACATACAAATTGCAATATTGATGAAGCAAGAAATGCGATAAACATGGGTGTAAGAAGTGTCTCTCATCTTTTTAATGCAATGGAGCCAATGCACCACAGAAAACCATCATTGATAGGTGCAACGCTCGAATTTCCGCTATACAAAGAATTGATATGCGACGGGATACATATTCATGATGCCATATTAAAGGGCTTATACCGTGGATATTCAGAGGAATTAATAATTGTATCAGACTCAATATCTGCCTGCGGTTTAGGAGACGGAAGCTATTTGCTAGGAGGCTTAGAGGTTGAAGTAAAAAATAAAAAAGCGACACTAAAAGACGGAACAATAGCAGGCTCAGTAAACACGCTGTTTGACGGAATTAAGCATTTAGTTAAAATAGGAATAAAACTAGAAGACGCAATAAAAAGTGCAACAATAATTCCGGCAAAATCAATAAATATGGAAAATCAAATAGGTAGTATAAAAACGGGCTTAAAAGCAGACTTTATAGTATGCGACAAAAATTTGAATATATTGTGTGTGTTTAAAAACGGAAAGAAGTTTTGATAAATATAAACTAAATATATAATATTATTTTAGATTATTTTTGCTAATATTAAAAAAATTAAAAGTTTTTTTGTTTTTTTAAATAAAAAGCTTGCAAATTATCAAAAAAAATATTAAACTATTCTGTGGATTTTTTTTACTGAAAGAAGGAATAGAATGAAAGATAAAATTATAAATATTGCGGTTATAGCACACGTTGATGCTGGAAAATCGACATTGGTTGACGCATTTTTGCAGCAGAGCGGAGTTTTTCGTGAAAACCAAGAGCTCGTTGACTGTGTTATGGACAGCAACGATATAGAGCGTGAAAGAGGAATTACAATATATTCAAAAAATTGTTCTGTAATGCACGATGATATAAAAATAAATATCGTAGATACACCGGGACATGCTGACTTTTCATCGGAAGTTGAGCGTATTATGAAGACAGTAGACACTGTTATACTATTAGTTGACTCTATAGAAGGTCCTATGCCTCAGACAAGATTTGTTTTGCAAAAATCACTTGAGCTTGGGCTTAGACCTATATTATTAATCAATAAAATAGATAAGAAAAACCATAGAGCGCAGGAAGTCGTAAATATGGTATTTGATTTGTTTGTAGAGCTGGATGCAACAGATGAGCAAATAGAATTCCCAGTTTTATATGGAATGGCAAAAAGAGGAATAACACAATATGAGTTAGAAGACGAGGGAACAGATTTAAGACCTTTATTTGATACTATAATTAAGCATGTTAATCCATATCCGGATAAAGATAACGAATCTTTACAATTGCAAATATCATCACTTGCATATGATGATTACATCGGTAGACTTGGAGTTGGCAGAATTTTCTCAGGCTCGATTAAAGAAGGTCAGACGGTTTCAGTATGCAAAGCTGATGGAAGTGTTGCAAGACAAAAGATTTCAGGACTTTTTGTATATCAGGGATTAAAAAGAGTTGCAGTAAGCGAAGCTTTTAGCGGAGATATAGTGGTTGTTTCTGGGTTGTCTGATATTTCAATAGGTGAGACAATTTGTAGCATTGACAATCCAGTGCCTATGGAAACAATAAGAATAGAAGAACCAACACTTTCAATGAATTTCTTAATCAACACTTCACCTTTTGTTGGAAAAAGTGGAAAATATGTGACTACAAGACATTTAAAGGGCAGACTTGAAAAAGAATTAGAAGTAAATGTAGGATTAAGAGTTGAACCTCTTGAAAATGCAGTTGATGGATTTAAGGTTTCCGGAAGGGGAGAGCTTCATCTTTCTATACTTCTTGAAAATATGAGGCGAGAAGGCTATGAAGTGGCAGTATCAAGACCGGAGGTTATACTTCGTAAGAAAGATGGTCATACAAATGAGCCTATTGAAAGAGTTATAGTTAGTGTTCCTGAGGAATATTCAGGTACTGTTATATCTAAGCTGAATTTAAGAAAAGGTATGATGGAATCAATGTCTCCAGACGGAAATTATGTTAAAATTGAGTATTTAGTTCCAACCAGAGGACTTTTAGGATATAGAACGGAGCTTATAAATGACACAAGAGGTCAGGGCTCTATGGTTAGAAGCTTTGAACATTATGACAAATATAAAGGTGAAATTCCTCAAAGAACAAATGGAGTGCTTATATCAAGCGACCAAGGAGATGCAATACCATATTCTCTAAACAACCTTGAAGAAAGAGGAATTCTATTTGTTGGACCTGGAGAAAAGATTTATGAGGGCATGATAATTGGAATGAATTCTCGTGATGATGACATGACAGTAAATCCATGCAAAATGAAGAAGCTTACTAACACTCGTGCTTCAGGAAGTGATGATGCCGTTAAGCTTTCACCACCAAGAGTTATGTCTTTAGAAGATGCCTTAGAGTTTATTAATGATGATGAATTGGTAGAGGTAACTCCGGACAATATTAGACTTAGAAAAAGATTTTTAACAGAAGTAGATAGAAGAAAAAATGCCAATGCTATGAAAAGAGCAGCAAGCGAAGAATAAATTTTAAGCTATTGTAAAGCTAAGGAATTGAAACTTTAGTAGAACAATAGCTTTTTCTTATTGTATAAACTATAAAGATGTGTTAAGATTATGTCAGTAAAATAAGTCATAATATTATGGCGATATTATTACTAAAATTGGAACTATATTCTTATAATTTCGTCTAAGTAATTATTATAAAAATCATATAAAATATTGATGTGGAGGAAATTTGTACATGAGAAGATTTATAATAATATTATTGTTGTTACTGTTGATATTTACATCTTCATGCACTAATAAAGGAAAAGAAAATCCTAACTTACCTGCAAATGATAAAGAGGATAGTGTAAAGCCCCCAGATGATAGCAATAGCGATAATGACCCAAAAGACCAAGATGATATAAACAAAGGTGAAAATAACAAGGCAGATGATGAATTGGCAGCAGTTTATAAAGGAATTTATATATATGATGGAGATAATATATTCTACATAACTGATGAGTATAATGAATTATATTGCATTAAGAAAGATGGAAGCGAAAAAACACTTATCCATAAGCAAGAACGTATGTTTAATGTACAAGCTTATGATAATAAATTATATGTGTATTCTTCAAATTACGAAGAAGATATGCCTAGTAAAATAGTTACTATGAATAAAGACGGCTCTGATGTAAAAATACTGGAGTTTGATATAGAGTTTTCTACACAATACTACATTTCAAATTTCTGGATTTACAAGGATTTATTATTTCTTGAAGTTGAAGATTCAAATGCTGGTGCTGATTTTATGTATGCCCCAAACGATTTATATAAGTATGATTTAAAAAATGGCAGCTTGACGAGTATGGATAAAGGCTTGGACGGGTCAGTTATGCCAATAACGCATGATGATATATGCTATTATTATGATTATGGTAATTTGGATGGAAATTTTGAGTACAATGTTCT
>DCPV01000255.1:0-2338 GCA_002323775.1 Firmicutes bacterium UBA1535
CTTAAGTTCATCACTTAGTTGAGCAAGGTGTTCAAGTCCACCTATCTTTTCAATTGCCTTCAAATCTTCAATTGATTGAGCGGACAAAGATTGAATTTTTTTAACATCTAAAGCCATATTTTTTTACCTTTTTATCCTTTTTTAACTACAAATACAAATCAACAGCAAAGCTAAACACAGATGCTAAGTGTTGGACTTCTTATGTGGTATTTCATACATAATGTCCTCAGGTTCATCATAATGATGTATTATTAAACGGTGGTATGCTATATGTTTTAACTTATTCAAAATAAACAACAGACAAGGATTGAATTAATGAATTTATACTTATTTATTGTGCAAATATTTATTTATGTAAATACGATAATACAAATAGTTGTTATTATTTTTGAAGCTATCTATCTTTTACTAAACAGGTTATCTTTCAGGTGGTCAATGCATCTTGATTACTTTTGGTTGACAAGAGAGATCGAGGAAACTAAAACAAAAATCGAAAAGAAATTGCAGATAGGGAAAAAAATTGATGCTGAACAAAAAATTTTAGATATGTGGATCCAAAGCAGAGAAGAAGAGTCAAAAGAATATAAAGTACCTCTTACTGGAATAAAAAAATATGCATATATGGTTGTAGCAAATTTTTTTATTTTCATAAATAAACTAAATTTTTTTCTACCAATCAAGAAAAAAATTATAAAAAAATACCAAATGATTCCCAAAAGTATCAAAATGATTTTCTTTTTTACAAACATATATTTACAAGCTGAAGCAAGTTGGTGTGTAATTTATTTAGCTACTTATAAAAAAATTCAATTTCCTTTTGATTTGGATGTGTCTTATTTGCCATTTATGCTGGTAGTTTTCGTGATTTTAAATAGCATAAATACTTCTTATAGATTATCGGAGTTTAGAAAAAAAAATACTTCAATAGAAACAAAATATTTTTTCAACAAAGCCCTAGTTTTGTTTGAGGCCGGACTTCCGCTACTCACAGTTAGTTCTCTCATTGGCACGGTAATTGGTTTTTCTCATCACAATTTACAATATTCTCTATTACAATTTTTTATGTTAATTTATTCTCCCTTAATACCATTAATCTTCTCTTTAAAATTTTCTCTAATTGAAAAAGAGAAAGATACTACATCCGAAACATTAACAAAGCGCTTAAATTAGAAAAATAAAAGCCTTTTTGAGTTATACCAATTAAAGTTAACATAATTGTCACTATCATAAGTAACGCTATATCAACGTTTCAAAGCACTAAAAAATAGGTCATTTTCAAAACCTTTCACAAAGTCCTTAAAACGCCTATTTCATCACAACACTTTTAAAATTTCACAAGCCTAATAACTTTAGACCAATCGCTTTAATGCAACTATCGCCTCGCCAACATCATGTCTGCCAGTTTGAATATCATATTTAAAACCCTTAATATCTCTAACGTGATTGAACTCACTAATATAGCTAATTAAATACTTAATCGAACCCCTATCCGAAGAAACACGAACATCACACAAGCTAACAGAAATCTTTTCCAACTCGACTGCCATTGCCTGAACTTGATCAAGCTTTTGACTCATCTCATATTGCACTTTATCCATTTTTTTCAAAACAGACAATAAAACTTCCGTATTTTCATCACTACTCACAACTGTTATTCCTTTCTTACTCCTATTTCTAAACCAAACGCTTCAATGCACTAATATAATTATCGAGTATTGCTTGGGAACTCTCGATATTTTTTATCAACTCTACAACATCCTGATCAAAATTAAAGACATCACTGCCTTGTAAATTATCTAGTATTTGCAAAGCCTTTTTATTATCAATAACATCTTTGTCCCAGTCTATACCCCTGATTAAGTTTCTTGCCCTTTTTGTTTCCATACTATTCATAGAACGCAAAATACTAGCCATAACATTCATTTCATTATCAATGTCATGTAATCGAACTTGTAAAGCATCTAAACCATAACTAGACATCACTAACTAACCTTTCTTTTACCAATCTGCTCACGCATATACTCATGCAAATTAAAGTCTTTCGGTATTTCTGGTGCAAAGAATGAGCGTACTTCTTCATTCCCTGATTGAATAAAGCCCCAACCCTTTAAATCATTTGAGAGTGGGTGAAACTCTTTTTGTGTATCAGGGAACATCATACGTTTTACTTCTGGCGTAGGAACGCCCATATTGATACGTAAATTCAATTGATTTCGAATTGAAGTAGGTAAACTATCAGTGCCGGGTCTCTGCATTCCAATTAAAATATAAAAACCCAATTCACGACCAAGCATTGCAATCTGGCTCATCTTTGACATTGCCAAATCAAAATTTGTTC
>DCPV01000255.1:2469-4256 GCA_002323775.1 Firmicutes bacterium UBA1535
AACTAGGTGCAAAATTAAAATCAAAATATGAACCAATCACGCCTTTAGACTTTTTACGTTCCATAATTTCAGCACGCTTCATCATCTTGTCGTAGTAATCAGCAACACATTTTGTAATATCATTTATATCACTAAACACATGTCCTTCTAATTCTGGTAGATGCTTCAAACTAGCCAAATCAGAATTTTTAGGATCTAGAATTTCAACATATTTTGTCAACGTTAATAATTGACCAATAATTGAAAACATTGTATATGATTTACCAGTACCAACGTTTCCAGCAATCAAAGCATTGTAAAACTTATCAAACTTCCAATCAATACCTTTCGCCACTTGTAATACCCCTTTTCTAGCTTCCAATTCCAACAACTTTCGTCTGAACTTAATTGGCTCAAACGCAAAGGTACTTGTCATCTTATTCTTAGCAAATTCAGTCGTCTGTTTATCAGCCAACAAAGCTATCTCAACAGCCGTATCAAACTCGCCTTTAGAAAATTGTTGCATATATTTCTCGCCGTCAACTGGTTCTTCCAACAGAACTTGTCCTGTTTTAAATAAGAACTTGATTCTAATTTCTGGAAAATATTTAACAAACGTACCATTTTCATCAGATGCTGTTTCAAAGTAACCCTTTGAAACAACCAACAAACTAATTAACTGCCTTAATTCAATAGCTGTGAAATAATGAGCCAACTTATTATCATGATGAATTGGGTAATGTTTATACAACCAATACAAACCCCAACCGAACAAACCAGCCAGCAGAATACTTAAAAAAATTGGTGACAAATACCACCAACTATACTGTCCTTTCATCAACGATTGAAAAATATTCAAATACCAAAAACCAAAACAAATCGTTACTAAAAACAAAATAAAAAGCAAAGTCCTTTTAAATAAAGTCTTTGCTAAATATTGATTGCTATATTTAATTGTTTTAAATTTCATATATTAACCTCTTCTTATACTTAATCATTATCCTTTTTGTCTTTTTTTAAGTGTAATTTTTTTCCAATATTGGCAGACACACTTGAAGTGGTTTCTAAGACATTATGAATTTGATCTTGTGTCTTTTGTTTTTTTAACGCTTTTTTACTTTCTGCTTCTTGAGCCAAAAGTTGACTATCAATAAGTGTTTGTTCATCGATGTAATACAATTTTACAAAGGTGTTTGGAGCTACAGCGGCATTAGCTTTTGGCTCCGTCTTTACGATCGTGTTTGGTAATACATCAGCATAACGTAAATTAGCCTTGACGGGCACTTCGGAATGATTGAAATTATACTTTTCAAGTATCGCTGTTGCTTTTTCAACATCTAATAATTTTACATCGGGTATTTTAAGATAGTCTTTCCTTTTCTCTAATTGATCATTAACGATTTTTGTTCCTTGCTCCAATACAGCTGGTGCTACTGCTCCAAGTGCCATTTTCCCAATCGTACCAAACAATTTTGCTTTTCCCATTTTTATTTCTCCTAATCAATCCAATTGTTTTTATTATACATTAAGTCTTGCAAAAACTGTTCAAAAAAAACATGAGCTATGGTGAAAGAATTGGCTTTCATGAACTATAAGGAGCATAAAATGCGCAAAAGAGTTTTCATCATCAGTTTTATTGGCATATTCGTAGTTGTAGCGGGAATAATCGGCATCATCGTTTCTGACAATTCACATAAAATTCCATATTATAATTCATCTACAAACCATATCATATTATCTGATAAGATAAATAAATTATCAGGTAATCAACAAAAAGAAGAAATGTTTACATTGGCCAGAAATGCTTT
>DCPV01000258.1 GCA_002323775.1 Firmicutes bacterium UBA1535
AATGAAAATTCATCTAGTATTTTTATCAGCTCTGCCTCTGAACGATATTCTTTTATTCTCATTGATAATCTAATCAGATATCTTCTTGTTATAACACTTTCATCTAACGCTAGTATAGTTGCATCTATTGCTGCCATCATATTAAAATTGTATATCCTATATTGATTGAGTAATGTCGTTATTATTATAGTTGCGTCTCTGCTGCTGTCACTTTGTGTCATTAGCAACTTATTGAATAAAACTCCATAAGGTATCAATCCACATATTGCAGCTATTAACAATGATGAGGATATTGCCTGCAAAACAGGTCGCGCCATAAGGCTATATCTCAAAAACACTATGAATACAACTATAAAAATTGATATTGTCTTAATGTAAAAATTAAATATTTTTGTTTCTAATTCTCTTTCATCAAACACATCATAAATTGATATAATAACCTTTCTAATGTATTCATATAGTGGAACTTTTTTCTTTCTTCGGCCAGCACGGCGAGAAAAACTTTTAAAACTTTCCTCTATACTTTTTTGAAATAATATATAGATTGAAAATAGAATTATGAAATATATCAGAATGTTTATTATAAATGTAAAATTTTTCATTTATCTCCTCCACTTCTACTATAAAATGGTTTAATAGCTTTTGCTACATCTTCATCCATAGGATATTTTTCAGCTAACATTTTTAATTCTAAACACATTTCTTTGAAAGCCTCATAATTCTCTTCCTTTCCTATTCTTTCCATATCCTCTGTAATTTTATAGTTGAACGACCAAGAATCGGTCAATACATCATATTTACAGATTGTATGAATGTATATTTCGTAAGTATCTGCTCTGTACTCAAATATATAAATTCCTTCTAATCTCTTATTAGCTATATTATTAGGATAATTTATAAAGTGTAGATTTACTGTATATGCTTTAGCTACATTTATCGCTTCATCATTTACATTTCCGCCATACACTCTTACTATTTCTTTTGCAAATTCGTATGGGAAGTCAAATGGAGTATTAAAATGTCCTGTAAATTTACATCTTCTAGTCCCTACACTAGCACCTTTAAGAGCAATCTCAAACATTACTCCTGTACGAGCTTCAGCACAACATATCCAGTCAGCGTCTGAACGCATTATTGAAGCTCTTACCTGTTCTAATTTCTCATCATTATCTATCAAAAGTGGAAGTATCGGAGCTGTCGGTAATATTTCCTTAAAAGGAATTTCTGCTCTTGTTTCAATAATTACTCCAATTTTTGTTTGATCTTCATAACTTAGCCATGTTGATAATTGGGTGGTCTTACTCGTTCTTACTGCTCCCGTAAACGCCATATTAAAGCCTAATTTAGACATTGCCTTGAAAAAATTAAGTATACCCTTAGGGTAAGTTCCGAGTGCTATTTGTTGTTCAAATGAATAGTCTCTGACAGGGAACTTCCTAAAAATTATACAATCGCTATTTTCTCTTGTTACATTTTCATTGAATATTTTTATACGCTCACCAGAAAACATCTCAATATCAGGAACATCATTGTCAAGTCTAACCCTATGATCCTTAGATAATAAAGCCCTTCTTAACTGATCACGTCTATCTGCACTTATTTTTTGTGGCATTGGAGTCATTACACCATCTAGCATAAAAAATATATTTTCACCTATTATCATAGCCGTTGATGAAAATCTGAGTGTATCTGTCTTTGCTTCATACCATTCTACTATTCCAGCTAGGCCAAATAGCTCATGAAAAATTGCACTAGGCAAGTTTGAATACCACGCTGGGTATTCTTCTTTAAGCAAATTGTTTGATTTTAAATATTCCTCTATTCTGTCCTTGTAATAAGCTACTTCCTCTGGATAGCCTATTATGGCTTTTCTTTGCCTTTCCAAATCATCTACGCCTATTTTCATGTTTGTGAAATAGAACTTTACTTCATCACACAAGATAGAGAATCTGTCTCTATCTCTTTTTACATATGTTATAGCTTTTTTACTTTTATCTACCTTTCTACTGCTTTTCACCTCATCTAACAGATCTCTTAAATAATATTTTTGTCTGTTAGTTCTTGCACGAGCTATATCCTCATTTATTATTTGTTTTATTTGCATACTTTCTTTTATTTCTGTCATATTAAGCCTCTTTCTTTCCAGTTAAAAAACCAAACCAAGACTTTTTCTTTTCTTCCTTTATTATTCCTCGTTTAGCCTCTATTAGCTTAACTATTGTTAAAATACCATCTGCATAAGCCTTGTCATTTTCAAGTAACGATAAGTTTTTGTCAGCTGCTGCCTGATAATAATAATCTAAGTATGGTAACATGGTGAGGACTGCCATATCATAATTGCTGACAATCTCTTCTTTTTTGAAAACCGAGTTATTTTGCATATATTTATTTAAAATTAATACACTAAATTTATCAATTTTTAAATCATCTAAGACTTGGTATTTACCCTTTTTATACATCTCATATGATTTTGGCAGCTGATCTGTTACAAGCATGTTATTACTTCCACTATTTATTAATGCTGAATAAGTCATTCTCAAGGATAAATTCATTGTATTTCCTGCGTCTATAATGACAAAATCAAAGGATTCTTTGCATATGTTAATTAAAGAATTTATTTCATGTTCACTATAGCATACATTTTCGTCTATCCTTATTTCCCCTTTTAATAGATATAGGTTAGGTAATAATTTTAAGCAACTGTCTCTTAGGCCATTGCTATCTAAAAATTTATTTTTTAAAGCTACTTGAATATCGGCTAGGCAAGTGCTTATATTCCTCTTATCCTCAACCCAATCAAAGCCAGTTTGCCCATCTAAGAATAGCAATAACACATTTTTGTCCTTATTTCTTTTGGCAATATTTAATGCTACTGATTGAGCTATACTTGTAACTCCGACCTTACTATCTGCACCGAAAAATGTGAAAGCATTATTTTCTGTTTCTACATTATAGAGATTGCTAAGAATAAATTCTTGTATTTGCTTAATTGTTCTCTTTGGTGGGACAATCACTATATTTTTTAGTGATAACAGCTTATTATCTAAACTTGATAATGTCTCGTTATCTTTAAATTTTGATAGATAGAATATTTTTGAATCTGTTGTTTTAGTAGATAGCAGCATTTTTATATCTATAATTTCATTGCTTACTACTAAGACATCAGCTTCGCTATCATTCAAATCCTTTTTATCTATTGCTTTTACTTGAATTCCGACAATATCCTTTAACTCATCTATTAATTCTAAATCATTACTAATTATGTGTAACTTCATTTTCATATCCCTCTCTAAAATTATTTAGTATACATTAATATAAATGTGTAGCCATCCTGTGCATATGTTCTTAGCATTTCAAATTGCTTTTCTGTTATAACAAGCTCTATATTACTTATAGCAGATGAGCCAACAAGTCTATCATCATCCAAGCTATCTACTTCCTTATTAGAACTATCCTTTACATATGCAACTGTTGTTGTCATAAGATATATTTTTTCTTGCTCACTAGCTTTGATGTTTGAATTAACTTCATTTACATTCGTCTCTTGACTGTTATCACCATTAAGTACATTACTATCAACACTATTTTTAACAGACTCTATGGCATAAATATATACCTCATCCTTTCTTCTTAATGTTTCTGGGAAAGAGTGTACCCAGCCATCAGGCAATTTCATAATTTTTTCATCATCTTTTAACACTAAAGATGATATATCAAAGTAATTTGGTACTAATTGCGTTCCAGCTGGTATATAATGCTTTGCCTCCAAGCCCATGATGTCATTAGGATTTGTTATACAGTCCTTTATAAGTGTCTGAGAGTCTATTTTCGTATACTGAAGCATATCATATGTTATTTTAGTTCCCTTCATCACTCCATTTTTAAGTACAATAACATTTGGATATAAAAGCTCATTTCTTCCTACAAACTCCCAAAAAACGAAAAATGCTACTGCTAATATTAAGAGTAACATTCCCAATGCTCTTTTATGTTTTTTTATGAATTTTTTCATTTATCTAATTTCCTTTCTTTTTTTAAATATTTTAAAGATATTAAATATACCCTTTCTTTTTTCTTCTAAATTAACAGCTATATTAGCTATGTCAATAATTCTTTCAAAGCTATCCTTTAAAATCTGGTTTTTTTCTATCTTGTATGCTGCTTTATAAGAGTAATGAGCTGTATATATTGTTTCAGGCCTTAAAAATGGTATACAAGATATTACTTTACAGTCAAAGTAGTTTTCTATATCTTTCTTGTTCAAATCGTCAATAAATTTATTTACAACATGAATAACCTCTACTCCTGAAGCTTTTAATTCGTTAATAAGCATTTCATAGTTTGAATTTGATTGCAACAGCTTAAATGGCAGTGGCTCAATGACAATGATACAACAATCTAATAGATTTAAAAGATAGTTAATATTATTATCATGGAAATCAACATAACCTAAATCATATAAGTTTATTGAATTTTTCTCTCTATTAATAGCATTTATCTGATTTTCAATATTCATATCTGAATAATTATGTAACCTATGAGTATTAATATAATATTTTATACCATCTACAACAAAAGGAAGCTCTTCTTCAAAATCATCATAATTGATAATATTGTAAATATCTTGTTTAGCTTTCTTTGAAAATGGTATTTCAGCAACAGCAACATTTAATTTTTTTTCTTTCAGAAAGCAGGCCAAGTTTAGTGTCAAAAATGTAGCTCCTGCACCCTTCGATAAATTTATTACGCCGATATTGCTTCTTGCTTTTATAAACTTATATTCTTTTACTATTTTAGTAGTTTCTTCAATATCTCCGTCTTTTTTTACAACTTTGTTTACCCTTTGCCTTGAATTTGATTTTAAGGTATAATTTACGTTTAAATTATCGTTGTTTATAAGCCTTTCAATTTCTTTATATACCCTATCTAATTCAGCATTATTTGATTTTTTGTTACGGACATATGAATATACATCTCTTTCATCGCAGGCCTTGTTAATTTTTACATCGTGACTTATAGTATAGGTTTCACGTTGCAATATAACTTCTATATCAGATTTTTTAACAGCTTTTTTGTTGTCATAATCTGATAGTAATATTATATTTTTTTTATCAGTATATATAAGATAACCATCAGAATAGTTTTCAGCTATATACTTGTCTTGTGGTATACAAGCTACAAGAACTGTGGAACAATCTATTGCGTCGAGATAATTTATACCTGAACTAATATCTAATATTATGTAATCATAAGCTTTTGACAGTATATCTAGCATTAATTTTAAATTTTCTGATGTGATTTCTTCTGTATTTTTCTCTGTGCCTAAAACATCAATATTTTCAGCAATTTTATGTGTATATACATAAATATCTTCTTTTGAATTAACTTCTCCATTTTCATAGAGTAGCTTAAGTTTTTTAAGTCCTTCTTTAATTATGCTATCTGTTATATAATCAGTTGAATCCACATCAGTATTTAAACTAAATAAAACAGCCTTTTCCATTTCATTCATAACTTTTGACAAGTAAGAAATGTATAAGGCTGCGTTAGTACTGCATCCTGATCTGCTCACTGGAGACCAAAATGATATTATTTTTGATTTCAAATTATCACCTTTCTTTCTATATAAAAAGCACTGTTAAAACAGTGCTTTTTATAAGCTATCTACTTCTTTAATTGGGTTATCCTCTAGTTCATTTCTTTTAAGCATATTTTTAATTTTTATTTCCAATAAATTTTTTCTAATTTCTTTATCATAATCTTGAATGTTCTTTATAATAGAAGCTATATTTTTTTCCTCTTCTGCGTTAAATAAATAATTTGTTATAATTTGTGGCAAAATAATAAAAGTAGCTAAAAATGATAAAGAGGAAGAAACAATAATTTGAAGAATATTATCTTCTATAACTTTCACAGAACATAAAATCATAATTATAATAAAAAGTAATGATATAGCAACAAGTACACCACAAATTATTCCAAAAAAAACCTTTTTGTGTAGATTTTTTTCTTTTTGTGTATTAATAATATTTTTAACATAATGTCCTAGCAAATCATCATAATGAGCATTATGCTTTTTCATAGAATTATTATCATTATGCTCTAACTGCTCGTCTGAATTAACAATTTCATTAACACCAAATTTATCTAGTAATTTTTTATAGAATTCAGTATTTGTAACATAATTATTACTCTTACTAATAGGCAAGATTTAATTCCTCCATCCTCTTAGTAATAGCTTTAGCAGAAACTTTAAACTTTTCTGCTAATGAGGCAACTATATTGGTATCACACTCTCTAACACTATTATATTCATCTATAAACTCATTAGAAGGCATTAATAAGTTTGCTGCAAACTTGTTAGCTCTAATTTCTTCTTCTGTTTGTACATCATTAGTTTTATATGTATTATAATAAGATTCATTTTTAGGATTGTAATCAAAAATATAATGTGCTAGTTCATGAGCAATTGTAAAACGTTTATGCCCAATATTATCGTTTTTATTTACAGCAATAATGCCCTTTGAGTTAAATCGTTCAGAAGTACTTTTATCTATGGCAATATAACCACAAAAATCATCATCTAAAATTTGTGTTCCCACCGTAAAATCTAATTCTTGTAATAATTTTACAATGTCAACTGGAATAGTGTTATATTTTGTTGACCTTAGCAATTTGTCGGCAGCTTTATACACATCTTTAGAAGAATAGTTTTCATTTCGCAATTCATTCAATACTTCTTCCATATAAGAATTCGACCTCCAATTTTTTATATATATAATTCTTCCCATACATTATCATCTCCTAATATTCATTACTATACCCAAAAGCAAACAAATATTACTAAATATTTTTATATATGGTGTTTAATTATATAAATTTTAATAAATTATATTTTAAATATAGTATAATAAAATATAATTTATTAAAAT
>DCPV01000249.1:0-4611 GCA_002323775.1 Firmicutes bacterium UBA1535
TTGCAATATGTTAATAATTATTAATAATGGAATATCAATTAGGTAAATAAGAGTGGTACAGCGGACTTCGCCTCTTTATGAGGAGAAGTCCTTTTATATTTTAATTTAAAATCTTAACAAAAGCTTTGGATGTAATAATTTGAAAATATTTTTATCCGGAGCTTATATTGGAATTAATACAATAGCAAAATGTACAGAAAGGAATGTGAAAAAATGGAAGAAAAATTATTAAAACTTATGGAAGAAGCTAAAAAGCTTATAGAGCAGTGTGATTGCAGTGAAGAAATTGAGAAATTAAGAGTTCAGTTTTTAGGTAAAAAAGGTGAGCTTACCTCAATTCTTCGCAGTATGTCAACATTGCCAGAAGAAGATAGACCTATTATAGGTAAGGTAGCCAATGAGGTTAGAGCATCTATAGAAAAGGGTATTAGCGAGTTTAAGGAAACTTGGCTATCAAATCAAAAGGAAGAAAAACTTAAAAATGAAAAGGTAGATGTTACTATGCCTTCAAAATACCCAGAGATGGGTAGAAGACATCCGTTGATGCAGGTTAAGGAGGAGTTAGAAAATCTATTTTTGAACATGGGCTATGATATTATCGAAGGACCAGAGGTTGATACTGTGAAGAATAACTTTGATGAATTAAATGCACCAGAGGATCATCCATCAAGAGATATGTCAGATACCTTTTATCTTGCTGATGGAATAGTTCTAAGACCACAAACCTCGCCGGTTCAAATTAGAACTATGAAAACACAAAAACCACCTATTAAAATGGTTTCTGCTGGTAGAACTTTTAGATTTGATGAGGTAGATGATACTCACTCGCCAATGTTCCACCAAATGGAGTGCTTAGTTATAGATAAAGGAATTACTATGGCTAACTTAAAAGACGCAATCAATCAATTTGTAAAGGAAGTGTTCGGAGATGATATGAAAACTAGATTTAGACCGCACAATTTCCCGTTTACAGAGCCAAGCGCTGAGGTTGATGTGTCATGCCTAAAATGTAAGGGCAAGGGCTGTGAAGCATGTAATTACACTGGTTGGAGTATGGAACTATTAGGATGTGGTATGGTACATCCGAATGTGCTTAGAAACTGTGGTATTGACCCAGAGGTTTATAGTGGCTTTGCCTTTGGTATGGGTATAGATAGAGTAACTATGGTAAAACATGGTATAAATAATATAAGACTTTTATTTGAGAACGACGAAAGATTTTTAAAACAATTTTAAAACGAAAGGGATGAATTATTATGTTAGCACCAATTAAATGGTTAGAAAAATATGTAGATATTGATGTGGACGCAAAGGATTTAGCTGATAAGATAACATTAACAGGCTCACACGTTGATTCTATAATAGATATAGACAAGGATATAACTAATGTAGTAACAGGAAAAATTTTAGAAATACAGCAGCATCCGGACGCTGATAAATTAGTTGTAACAAAGGTTGATATAGCAACTGAAATTGTTCAAATTGTAACAGGAGCTAAAAACATAAGAGTTGGAGATATAGTTCCGGTTTCGCTTGTTGGAGCTCATTTACCTACTGGAATAAACATTAAGCTATCTAAACTTAGGGGAATTGAATCACAGGGCATGATGTGTTCCTATGAGGAGCTTGGCTTCGATGATAAGGTCACTCCAAAGGGTGGCAATGACGGAATTATGATACTTGAAGAAAGTACTCCTATTGGAAAAGATATCAAGGAAATTCTAGCTATAAATGGAAAGGTATTAGATATAGAAATAACATATAATAGACCAGACTGTCTAAATGTAACAGGTATGGCAAGAGAAGTAGCTGTGACTTTAAACAAAGAGTTCAGATTCCCTGAAATCAAAATTCAAAATGAAGTTGATGATATAAAAAATTACTTTGAAGAAGTATCTATCGAAGCTACAGATATTTGCGAAAGATTTTATGTTAGAGTAATCAAGGATGTTAAGATAGGCAAATCTCCGATGTGGATGCAAAGAGCCTTGATGGATGCAGGTATGAGACCGATAAACAATATAGTTGATGTTACTAATTATGTTATGCTTGAACTTGGTCAACCAATGCACGCTTATGATTTAAACAAATTCAAAGGAAAAAAGATTGTAGCAAGACGTGCTAAAGACGGTGAAGTGCTTACAACTTTAGATAAGGTAGAAAGAAAGCTTGACAACAGTGTTTTAGTTATAGCAGATAGCCAAAACCCAGTTGGCTTAGCAGGAGTTATGGGTGGATATGACACTGAGATAGGAGATGATACCACTATAATACTTTTAGAAACTGCAACATTTAACACTAAATCTATCCGTGAAACATCAAGAAAATTTGGACTTCGTTCAGAGGCATCTGCAAGAAATGAAAAGGTATTGCATTACAAAAATGCTGAAATAGCAAATAACAGAGCTTGTCAGCTTATTGAGATGATTGGTGCTGGAACAGTAGTTAAAGGCTATATAAATGCTGGTAAAAGTGATTTTACTCCAAAAACTGTTACACTTAGACCTCATAGAGCAGAAGAATTATTGGGAATAAAAATGCCTGTAGAAAATATGCTTGCTATTCTCAATAAGCTTGAAATAAAGAGCAGGTTTGATGAAGGCTTAATTGTGTCGGAAGTTCCGTATTTTAGATGTGATATCGAACAAGAAGTTGACCTTATAGAAGAAGTTGGCAGAATATATGGCTTTGAAAATATAGAGAGCATTCCGGCTGTAAGTGCACTTACAAAGGGCAGAAAATCAGAGAAAAGACAAACAGAGGATTATATAAGAAATATCATGGTTTCTATGGGGCTTATGGAAATTATGACATATTCCTTTATAAGTCCGAAATCACTTGATAACATTTGTGCAAGCGAAGATTCTTATATTAAAAAATATATAAAGCTTTTAAATCCTCTTGGAGAAGATTTTAGCGTTATGAGAACTACTCTTATGACAAATATGCTTGATGCTATGAGCAGAAACAACAACAGAGGTATAAATGATGTTAAGTTTTTTGAAGTTGGAAACACTTTTATTCCTAAAGATTTGACTGTTACAGAGCTTCCAGATGAGAGAAGCAAGCTTTGCATAGGTATGTATGGCAGCTATGATTTCTTTAATCTAAAGGGAATAATTGAGCAGATGCTAAACCGTTTTGGTATTGAATTAAATCTCAAAGTGGTAGAAGACAATCCGACATTCCACAGTGGAATTTGTGCAGGAATTTATTTAGAAGATGAGCAAATTGGAGTATTTGGAGAGTTGCATCCTCAGGTCGTAGAAAATTATGATATAGATAAAAAAGTTTTGATGGCTGAAATAGACGTTGATAAAATTGTTGAGCATAAAAATATGATAAGAAAATATACGGCACTTCCAAAATATCCAGCTATGCAAAGAGATATAGCTGTTATAGTCAAGGATGAGGTGTTAATTGGAAATATGATGAATGTTATAAAGGCTGTAAATCCTCATATGATAGAAAGTGTTGAGTTATTTGACATATATAGAGGAACTCATATAACTAAGGGCTACAAGAGTACGGCATTTTCAATAACATACAGACATAAGGACAGAACATTAAAGGATAAGGATGTTGATAAGCTTCATGATATAGTTTTACGAAAGCTTGAAGAAAATTTCGAAGCTGTTTTAAGATAATAAGGGGAGTTGATTGTTTATGAATAGAGTAGCATTTACAATATTTGGCATACAGATAATGTGGTATGCTATCATGATTGCAACAGGTGCAGCCATTGGTATATTGCTTGCATTTAGAGAAGCAAAACGTGTTGGATTTAATGAGGATAAATTTTTAGATATATTGTTGTCAGTTATGATAAGTGGAATAGTTTGCGCAAGACTATATTATGTTATATTTTCTCCAGAAGAATTTAATAGCTTCTTTGAGGTTATAAACATAAGAAGTGGAGGTATGGCAATACATGGCGGAGTTTTCGGAGGAATAGTTGCAGGAATAATTGCTTGCAAGATTAAAAAAGTAAACTTTTGGCAACTTGCGGATATCCTAGTACCATCAGTTATACTTGCACAGGCGATAGGTCGTTGGGGCAATTTCTTCAATCAAGAGGTGTACGGCGGACTGACAAATCTGCCTTGGGGAATTGCTATTGATGGACTGACTGGCAAATATCACCCTTTGTTCCTATACGAATCTATAGCCAACTTAATTATATTTGCATTTTTGATATGGTATAGAAAAAATAAAAAGAAAAGTAATGGAGAATTATTTGCTCTTTACACTATATTTTACGGCATAATCAGATTTTTCCTAGAAGCGATGAGACAAGAGGAATTTATCTTAAAATTCATGGGCTTGAGTATAGCACAGATAGTAAGTTCCCTAATGGTTTTGGTCGGCATAGTAATATATATTGTAAGAAGAAAAAAACAAGATTAAAAATTAGAAATTTGCGTTTTACTGTAAAATTAATGTGAAACGCAAATTTTTTATTTATATACTAGAAAAGTATATTAATTTTTAATTAAAAACATCATAAAAGGCTCGTATACTGTGAGTTTTTATGATGTTTTTTATATTTTTATGTCGTGCAATAAAAAATATAATTGACATGTGAATACCCAAAATATATAATATAAACAT
>DCPV01000249.1:4752-6170 GCA_002323775.1 Firmicutes bacterium UBA1535
ATGTTTATATTATATATTTTGAATTAAAGAAAAAAGCTTACAATTTACATATAAAACAAGTGAAAGGGATGTACTTTAAAATGAATAAAAAAGTTTTGCAAGGTAAAGAAACAAAAAAGAAATTATTAGATTGTGCCAAAAAATTGTTTGAAGAAAGGGGATATAGCAATGTTACAGTAGATGACATAATAAAGGAATCCGGTTCTTCTAAAGGAGGATTTTATACTCATTTCAAAACAAAAGAATTATTGCTGATTGACCTTTTCCCTCTTGTAGATGATGTATATACAGATTTTATAAGCAGAGAGAATTTGCCTGAAAATTCAATAGACAAAATTTCTCTATTCTTACAGTATGTTTTTGAATTTATAGAAAAACGAGTTGGTCTTGAATTTATTTCTGTAATTTATTCCGCACAAATCAAGGATTTAAGTGCAGAACGAATAGCTATAGATACGGAACGAAAATACTATAATATACTCAGTATACTTATTGAGGAAGGAAAGAAAAAAAATGAAATTGTGTCAGATATGACTGTAGACGAAATTAAATCTGTTTTTACAACATGTATAAGAGGAGCAATATATGATTGGTGTTTATATAAGGGAGATTTTAGTCTTTCTGATTATGGAAACAAAATTTTAAATATACTTTTGAACAGAATAAAAATATAAAGAAATGGAGGATTTAATATTGAAAAAATTTATTGCAATTTGCTTGTGCCTTTTTTTGATTATTAACTGTATTCCGGCTTGGGCATTAGATCTAAATGGATATACAAGCGAGGAGGAATTAAGAAAGGCTATTTTAGGGGATGAAAAATGGCTCGTGCAATTTCCTAATGGCTTATTTAATTTTGTTGGAACTCAATTTGAAATGAGTGAAAATCAAGAGTTTTTAGAAATTCCTATTGTTCGTCAAGGTGGTACAAATGGGAAGGTTAGTGTTGTTTTAAAAGCTATAGATGTAAGTGCAAGGTATGGAGAAGATTATATTATACGCATTTATGATAACAGCTTTGAAAATGAAATTAAGTCAGATGAAAATAACTTTGCTTTGATAGATGCAATCAGCAATACACAAATCAATATAAGTGACGATTCGCTGGATAAAGGAAATAATGACAATGAAGAAAGCTTTAATTTTGAAAATGAAAATCAAAGTAAATACTTAAATGCTTCGGCTGTTACAAGCTCCGGTATAGCGATTGGAGATAATGGAATTAATTCTTTGCGAAAAGCAAGAGATACATATTTTGGAAAAGAAAGCGATAGACCTGATTGGAAAAGCTTGGACGAAAAAACAGTTGAAGAATTAAAAGCAGAATATGATAAATTTTTATCTTCTATGCCTGGTACTGAGGCACTAATTGAATTTGATGAGGGCGAATATATTAAATATATCTACATAATTCCTCT
>DCPV01000299.1 GCA_002323775.1 Firmicutes bacterium UBA1535
CCGAAGTGCTTAAAAATGGAAGTGATTTTTAGGTAATATTATTGAAAAAGAGTGTTTTCGTTTAGTGAAAACTCTCTTTTTTAACATCGTAAAAGTAGCAATAATATGTTGACATACAAATTCTTATATGATAAAATTAACATTGTTAATAATTTTAATTAGTGTTAAATATATTGATTTAAAGGAATAATTTTGATGAATGATAAACATAATTTGAAAAATCAAAGAGTCAAGGGCTACTTTCTGGAAGCTTCCAAGCAAATTATATCTTCTGAAGGAGTTGAAAATATTTCAGCCAGAAAGGTTGCTGAAATCGCAGGTTATTCGTATGCAACCATTTACAATTACTTCAAGGACATTGATGAACTTCTTAGTGAAACTAAAGCATTGATGGTATCAGATGTAGTTAGGCATATGCGTGATGAGATGAGATTTGCACCTCAAAGCATTGAGGATGTTAAAAGACTTCTTATCATCTACATTCAATATCATTTAGATAACCCGCACATATTCAGATTTTTTTACTTTTATAGACTATCCGGTAATAAAGGCTACAAGGAACAATATGATTTTAGTTCTCATTGGATAGAAACCTTTCATTTTCTAGTAGAGCAAAAAAGCTTAAAGGAATATGAAGTAGAAAGTTGTGCAAAAACGTTAATCTATTCTGTTCATGGGCTTCTTGCCCTGTTCCTTTCTGGAAATGGATTAACAGAAGAAATCATGTTTGCTGACCTTGATAGAATTATTGATTTTGTTTTAAAAAGATAAGTAGTATAGAGAGCGCCCTATTACTTATATAAAAAATTTTTCGCTAAGGAATAGTTTTTATTATGTTCTGTGCCTTGAGCGAAGCGAAAGGAATAATTATAAAAATGAATGTAGGAATAATTGTATACTCCCAAACGGGAAATACGCTATCAGTTGCACAAAGACTAGAGCATGACATAAGAGCTAAAGGTCATGAGGTAAGTCTTTCAAAAGTGGAGCCAGTTCAAAACACCTCTCCTTCATCTGCTCCAATCGAACTGAAATCATCCCCAGATATAAGCTTATATGATGTCATCATTTTTGCATCTCCAGTTCAGGCATTTTCCCTGTCGCCTGCTATGAAGTTTTATCTTTCTCAGGTTTCAAGTCTTACAGGTAAAAAGGTTTGCTGCTTTGTAACACAGCAGCTTAAAAAGGCATGGCTGGGAGGAAACCATGCGGTACGTCAAATAAAGTCCGCCTGTCAGAAAAAGGGAGCAGACATTAAGGTTAGCGGCATAGTTAATTGGTCGAGCGATATGCGTGAACAACAAATAAATGATGTAGTCAGCAGACTGAGTTCATTCTGTTATAAGGGGAATGAAAATGAGTAAAGTAATGAAAATTGTTCTTATCATACTGGCTGTAATTATTTTGCTGGCTGTTGTGTGCGCAATCTTCATATCGCAAATCAGCAAAAATCTCGAAGAATTGTCCGATATACCTCTCGATAATGTTGATTTATCAGTAATACCCAATGGAATATATGCTGGAAGTTATAACGCCTTTCCGATTGCAGTTGAGGTTGAAGTGAAGGTACAAGACAATAAAATCATCGCAATTAACCTCATAAAGCACCGAAACGGTCAGGGAAAAGCTGCAGAAGCAATATCCGAAATGGTAGTTGATGCTCAATCGCTAAAAGTCGATGCAATATCAGGCGCAACGTATAGCAGTAAGGTCATATTACTTGCTATAAAAGATGCACTAATGAGTGCCACAGAAAAATAAATTTTATCATCGGGAATAGCATACATAAATACAAAGCTTGAATACGTAAAAAAATGGCATGAGTTCTGAATATTAAAAAATGTTCAGAACTTATGCCATCATTCATTTTATTTAATCTTACCCGAGCAAATCAAACCCATACTAATTTACTTAGGAGAGAAATACTCTATTATCCCTGCGTATATTGCCCATGCTACTTTTTCTTGATAATTGGTAGTTGACAAAAGCTTTCCTTCCTCAGGATTTGACACAAAGCCACATTCTATTAAAACTATTGGTAAAGTTGACTCATCTATTATTTTCACATCTTTTTTAGCCTGTGGGACTCTTTCGTTATTTTTATCTAAAATATTTCTAAGATTTTTTTGCATAATTTCTGCTGCAAGCTTACTTTTTTCACACTTGTTTTTATAAAAGCTCTGAGCTCCATAATATTGACTTTGAGTAAAAGCATTGAGATGTATCGATACTACCAAATCTGCTTTTGAACTGTTAATCTTGTTAATTCTTTTGGATAAATCTTCATTCTTTTTTTCCCTTATCGTCGTGTTTGCACCCTCGTCATAAAGTGCATTTGCATCATACCTCGTCATTACAACTTCATAACCTGTGCTTTCTAAAAAACTCATCAGATATTTTGAAATTTCAAGATTTATCAGAGATTCATTCTCACCAAATTTATTCACAGCACCGGGATCAATACCACCATGACCGGCATCAATAAATATCCTTATATTATTACTTGTTTTTTCAACATCATCACCATTTGTATTAATTACTCTATTAGCAATATGCACAATAATATTTATAATTATAATAGTAATTACAGCAGCAAGAAATATTATATTAGCCTTCTTAAATTTTTCAGACATTTCGCCTCCAATAATAATAAATATACTCAAATCTTATATTTAATATTATGAATAACTTGTATTAATATTCTATTGAATTGAATTGTCTTTACATTCTTTTAATTTATGATTTTTTACGAAATTTATCTTTTATTGGAGACGTCAAGTTTTCAGATTTATTAATCATCTCCTCAATAAAAATCGATGGTCTTATTGGAGAAATAACGTTTAGCCTTTCCTTTGCTCTTGTTAGACCAACATAAAAAACTCGTCTTTCTTCCTCTAATATCTTCATATATTCCTCTATAGATTCATTTCTTCTTTCCATTGGAAATTCCTTATCTATATTATCTATCATGTAAACTATGTCGTATTCCAAGCCTTTTGAACTGTGTATTGATGATAAGGTTATATTTGCAGATTTATTTTTAGATGATTTGCTTAAAAGCTCCTGCAAATAGTATATTTTATTTATAAATTCCTCAATTGTTTTACAATATCTCGCTATTTCATCAAGTATTTCAAGAATCAGAAGTGTTGAATTTAAGCTATTTCTCCCATCATCATCGAGCTTTTCTAAATATGTCAGGTATTCCAAATCTTTTTTAATAAATTCAATGATATCCTTTGGCTTTAGCTTTGAAATTCGCAATACATCATGCTTAAAGCTATCTATTCTATCATACATATAATATTCAAGATTAGGTATTCTCTTTAAAATTTCAAATACCGATAAGCTTTCATCCTTGTATTTCAAAACAAAATTACACATGCTTTTATTAAAATATGTATAGCTTTTATAGTAAATTTTTGAAAATGACTCTCTATCCCTTATATTGAAAGACAATTTAATAAAGGCTAAAACATCATAAAGCACAAAGCTTTTAAAAAACTTAGTTTTATCATCCTTTATTTGAAAATCATAGCTATTTTCATTTAAAGCATTAGCAATCATTAAGGAAGAAATATTATTTCTATATAAAATCCCAATTTTTTTATCCGTATAATTTTTAATATCATTAACTATGTACTTAGCCTGCAATGCCCTATCCTTTGCTTTAACTATATGAACTTCATTTTTAGCCTCATGCTTAGCTATTATAGGCTTTTTATATCTGAATTTATTATTTTCTACTAACTTTTTAGCTGTTTTAACTATATTAGCGTCCGAACGGTAATTATTGCTTAAATAAAAAACTTTTCCATCCTTATATATCTGACTGAAATTTAGCATATATTCGGGAAAACTACCCCTAAACGAATAAATAGACTGGTCATCATCTCCAACCATAAATAAATTATTATTTGATATAGCTTTTATAATAGCATGCTGAATTTTTGAAGTATCCTGCATTTCATCAATCTGAATAAAATCATATTCACTTTTCATCCAATCATTGTAGTAGGAATATTTTGACAATAAGTTATATCCATAATGTAAAATATCATCAAAATCCATTAAATTATTTTGCTTTTTATATTCATCATATTTTGTAAATATTTCCTTAAAATTCTTTATACCTATATTGCTAGCTTCTAACTCATTAGAATTAAGCATCATATTTTTAGCATAAGTAATTTTACTAAGAACATTTTCTACTTCTTCTTCATTTACAATACTTATATACTCCTTTGAGTATTGTTCCTTCAGTATTTGTTCAACTATTTTATAGTTGCTCGGTATTAATTCAAGTTTTTTATTTGTTTTTCTAAGATAATCTCTGATTATTTTGTATGAAAAGGAATGAATAGTTGAAAAATCGGTTTTTATCAAAAATTCCTCATCAAAAACACGACTGAATCTATTCTTCATATCTTCAGCCGCCATTTTTGAAAAGGTTATAGTCAATATTTTATTTTTGCAGAGATTTTCATATATCAATCTGCCTGCTCTTGAAACAATAACAGTAGTCTTTCCAGAGCCTGCTGTGGAAAGCACAAGGGCATTTCCACGGTTAAAGCTGACAGCTTGTCTCTGCTCGGGATTAAGATTTATACCTTTTGTTTTTTCTAAATATTCAAAATAGTTCATATATTTCCATACACCTTTGTTTATTTTAATTTAATAAAGCTATTATCGTTCTAAAGATTATAAGTATTGTACATCCTTATACTGATAATTTCAAGTATTAATATTTGGTATTAAGCTTCTTTCTTTTCCCCAATACTCAATAACAAATTCAATAATATCCCAAATACCGCTGCTCCTGCTATACATGGAATATTAAGTCCAAAGAATGGAATATTGCCTCCAAAGGCATAATTTCCACCGATTCCAATAACCATTATAGAAGCTATAACTGCAATATTTTTAGAACTGAACATATCAACCTTTTTATCTATCATGATAGCAATACCTTGAGCTGCAATTGCTCCAAATAGATAAATCTCTAATCCTCCTATAACTGCCTGTGGTATAGCATATATTGCATTAACTAAAGGAGTAAAGAATGATATTACCATAGCAATAATCGCTGCAACTACTAATACAGCAACAGAGAAAACTTTAGTAACAGCCATTGTGCTGATATTTTCTCCATAATTCGTACCTGCCGGACCTCCAACAAAGCCTGAAATCATATCTCCAATACCGTCACCTATAAGATTTAAGTGTAAATTTTCTATAAGATTATACTTTTTATTAGATTTTTTCTTTTTAGCAAGGTCATTTACATAGATATCAAGCTGATACATATGTGCAGTAGACTCTGGAATTGTAGCTATTGCAATAGGCATTATAGCTGCAACAGCCGCCCACGATACTTTTGGAAATGTAAATGCCGGAACTGCGAAAATTGCATCAGAACTACCAGATATTGTACGGAAGACATTCATGCTATCTCCGCCTATTATGTACATAAGAGTTGCCACGATACAGCCTACACCAGCTCCAAGAAGAAGCGGTATTTGTCCCAAAAATCCTTTTAGATATTTAGTAAAAACTATAGTTGATAATAAAGTTGATAATGATACTACCCATATCCAACTAGAATTGAAAATAGTTGAAGCAGTGCCGTCTGCTAGCATCTTAGGTGCAGCATCACTAAGTGCATTGCCTGCAAGTGTCAAACCTATAATCATTGCAATAGGTCCGGTAATTGAAGCAGGAAGAACTTTTTCTACCGCTTTAGGACCTGCTATTTTTACTAAAATACCTGCTATGATTGAAATAAAACCTGACATTATAATTCCAAATTGTACATAAGAAATAGCTTCAGCAGGTATAACATTGCTTGCTCCACTAGACCAAGCAGCAATTCCGTTTAATGTTTCTTGACTTAAATGTGCCTTAATCGCATCCCCTGCCAACAATCCTGAAATAGCAGAAAGATAAGAGAAGCTTGAACCGTAATAAAGAGGAATTTTTCTCCCAGTTATAAATATAAAACAAATTGTAGCTAAACCACTGGCAAAAATTGTTGTAGAAATTTGAAAGCCTGTTATAAGCGCAACTGTTACAGTAGCGGGAAACATTACTATTACCTGCTGTAAAGCATACAGAAACAGCTTAAACGGCGACGGAGTTTCATCAGGCAAATAGCCCAAAACTTGATTTTCTTTGTTCATTTAACATTCATCCTTATATGTAATATTTAGGTTAATAAAGGCAACCCATAAGCCTTAAAAATTATAGCATATAAAAAATAACAGTACAATAATTTTTTTATGAATATTTTTAATTATTTTTCTTGTAAAGCATTTTAAAACGTGGTAAATTATATAACGATAGATTACTCAAGACTATGTAAATACATAGATAATGTTTATTTAAAAATCAACATAAAATTATGAAAACGGAGCAAGATTAACATGGAAAGTTCAAAAAGTAAAAAATCATACAAAGAATTAATAAAAAATTACATTTTTTTAGTTATAGGCTGCTTTATAACCGCCTTTGCATCAAACTGCATTTTAAAACCAAGCGGATTAAGCACAAGCGGCATCACAGGCTTATCTATTGTAATTGAAAATATTACAGGAATTAACTATACTTACATATATTATTTATTTACTATAATCATTCTTATTGCAACGTTTATCCTAATTGGAAAAGAAGAAATAATGAAAATAATAATGTTATCTATACTCTATCCAACACTTTTATTTCTATTACAAAGATTTGATGTAAAGGTTGTATTAAATGACACCTTTTTAGTGGTAGTATTCTTTTCATTATTTTATGGATTAGGTGTGGGTATAGTCTTGAGACTAGGCTATTCGTATGGTGGAACAGACACTATAGCTAAACTTTTACAAAAAAAAGTCCTACCATTTATAAATATAAGCAATATTTTACTGGTTTTAGATGGACTAATACTAATTTTTTCAGGCTTTGCTCTGGGAATAAAGGTAGCACTATATGGATTAGTAATGCAGTTTTTATTTACCAAGGTAGTTGATTATGTAATGTTCGGCTTTGGAACTGAGTTGTACAAGCACGAAATAATCAGCGATAAATACCAAGAAATCAGCGAATATATAATGACAAATCTAAAAAGAGGTGTAACTCTAATAGATGTAACAGGAGCGTACACCAATACAAAAAAAATCAAGCTATGTTGTGTCTGTTCGCCAAAACAGTCAGTAGATATCAGAAGATACCTATCTGATATTGACAGCAAAGCATATGTAGAGGTTTTACCTGTAAGAAATGTATGGGGACTAGGCAACAGATTTAAGAAGATAGACGAAGAATAGATTACTATCTAAGTTTTCTAAGAGTTCATTAAAAATTTATTTTCATATTTTCCGTTAAATTTTTAACATTTCCAATAAGTACATTCAATAACAATTATCTCTTTTAAGCTCCTAAAAAATACGCATTTGACAAAGCATGTTTTCCATTTTTATCACAGCAATCAATTCTTATATATTCATCTTTCATACTAAGCTCAAATTCTGCTTTTGTTATAGACTCTCCATTAAGTGCAGTTTTCATATAGCAATTTCTTCCATCAGTTATTACAAAAATTTTATCAACTTCAGAACATTCAATCGTTAAAATATTTCCATCCAATTTAATTCTTTGTGATAATTATAGCTATTATGGTTGGTATATGCGACAATATGATAGCCTCTGCTTTTATAAATTTCCTTAATTTCTTCTGGTGTATATTTACCATCAGAAATATTTGTATGACAATGTAAATTTGCTTTGTAAAAATCTCCTTTTTCAGGCAATAAGTATTTTTTCATATGTAAAACCTCCTAATAATTTATTATATATTTAATCACTACCTATCATACCACTGTGTTTATGTTGAATATAGCCTTGAACATTCACCATTGTTTTCTAATAAATCCTCGTGTGGTCCATATTCTATGATAACTTAGTTTACTTGGATTGTTTATATTCTTTCCCACATTTTAGACAAGAAATTTTGCAGTTATAAGATTTGAGGTTTTTCTCAACAAATGTAAGCAAGGCCGATTTATCGTCAGGACAACATATTCTATTTTTAATAATTTCTAAACCCTCTGAAGATATATAAGTTTTTTCTAAATTACCAAAATCAATATACACACTTCCTGTACAGCCGCAATTACATGTAAACATAAAATCAAATTTATCATAAGTAACATA
>DCPV01000059.1:0-5835 GCA_002323775.1 Firmicutes bacterium UBA1535
CGCTCTTCCGAAGCAGGACAAGAAGCGACTAACTTTCTTATAAAACAAGGACATAAGAAAATCGCATATATTTCTGATTTTGATGACACAGTTACTGCTGAAGAACAAAAAATATCCGGATATAAAAAAGCATTAAAAGACAACGAACTTGCTGTAAAAGCTTCAAGCATATATTCAGCAGGAGGAAGAAGATACAATCATGCTTATACATTAGGACCGGATGTATTAAAGGATATCAAAAAAATCGATGCAATACTTTGCAGCAATGATGAACTGGCTATAGGAATTATGAACTATTTGCTTGATAATGGAATAAATGTTCCCGAAGATGTATCTGTGATGGGATTTGGCAATATCAGAGAGGGTCAAGTTGTAAGACCTCAGTTGACTACTGTTGGAGAGCCATTTTATGATTATGGAGCAGTAGGAATGAGAACTCTGATTAAAACAATAAAAGCTGAGAAACGACAAGCTGGCTTAATAGAGCTGCCATTTACAATTGAAAAAAGAGAAAGCGTTAAAATATTGGAAAAATAGCATTAACTGCATGAAACGATATAATTAAAAATCTTTGTAGAAAATATATATTTGTAATTTCTACAAGGATTTTTTTATGGAGCGAACATAGTTTGCTTTTTTATTAGAATGCTGTCGAATGAAAAAAATAAGCATTTATAAATCTTTATTTGTAAAAAAACAACATATAATTTTTATTTTCATATGACAATTATTGCTAAACTTATTGTCCTAAACTATTTATACTGAGTTATGTAAAATTTACTATAGGGGGTTGTAGCAATGAGAAAAGCAATATTTGTATATTTTTTTATTATAACATCTATGCTTAGCATGGGAGCTTTAGGGAGATACGAGAATTTTAAGGAGCAGTATGAGGTAGAAAGACTATTGAACGAAAGAATTGCCATAATAAACAATTTTTTATATGGTGAAAAAGATGATAAGGTTTTAGAAAACTTAAAAAAAGATTTGTCCAAGATAGAAAATGAAGCTCAGCTTGATTCAGATATGAGCTTGTTGACGCATATATATAATAATCCTACAGATTATGAATATACAACTAAAGTGAAAATTAAAAAAATAAAAAGCATAGAAATTACTGAAAATTCAGTTAAAATGCTTGCAAACCTCGAGTGGACAATTCTAAATGGTGAAACTAATAATAAAATTCCTATTGCAAGTAGTTTTATAAAAGATTATAATATTAGTTGCATAATAAAAAATAAAAATATGTATTTAACAAATATCAAATTTGTTGAATAAATACAAGCTATTGCTATAGAGCTAAACTTGTTTCGCTTTTTAATCTTTGAATAGCTAAGCTTTGGCTTGTGTACTATAAGGAGGAAAAAATGGCAGATAAAAAAGAGAAAAAAAGTCCTTTATTTTATGAGAGAAACTTCGTTTGGGAAGAAATTGACGAAAAAGCTAAAAAAGCAGTTTTTAGTGTTTCTGAGGACTATAAGGCATTTCTTGATGCTGGAAAGACAGAGAGAGAATCAGTAAAAGAAGCTATTAGAAGGGCTGAAAAAGAGGGCTTTGTACCTTTTAGCTCAGTTAAAAAACTAACAGCAGGAACAAAATTCTATTGTGAAAACAAGGGTAAAATGGTTGCTCTAGTAGTTGTAGGAAAAGAACCTCTTGAGAAAGGTCTAAACGTAGTTGGAAGCCATGTAGATGCTCCAAGAATAGACATCAAGCAAAACCCTATGTATGAAGATTCAGGATTAACTTTGTTGAAAACTCATTATTATGGTGGTATAAGAAAATACCAATGGGTTGCTACTCCACTTGCACTGTACGGAAAAGTGATTAAAAGAGATGGACAAAGTGTAGATATAGCAGTTGGTGACAAGGATGAAGATCCAATATTCTACATATCTGATTTGTTGCCTCACTTAGCAAAGGATCAAAATACAAAGACTTTGCGTGAGGGAATCGAAGGTGAAAGCTTAAATGTAATAGTTGGAAGCTTACCACATGATGACAAAGATGAAAAGAATAAATTCAAAAGAAATATACTGGAAATATTAAATCAAAAATATGGAATAGAAGAAGAAGACTTTATATCAGCAGAGCTTGAAATAGTTCCAGCAGGAAAAGCAAGAGATGTTGGATTTGACAGAGGCTTAATTGCAGCATACGGACATGATGACAGAGTATGTGCATTTACTTCACTAAGAGCGATATTTGAAGTTAAAAACAATGCTAAGACAGCAGTTGCTTTGCTTGTAGACAAAGAAGAAGTTGGTAGCGAAGGAAGCACTGGAATGCACTCTGAATTCTTCAACAATCTTGTATCAGAAATGATAGAGCTTGAAAACAGCAAGCGTTCAAACGGCTTGACACTACGAAGAACATTAGCAAACAGCAGTGTTTTATCAGCAGATGTGGCAGCAGCTCTTGACCCAACTTATCCATCAGTTTCTGAAAAATTAAACACAGCTGTAATAGGAAAAGGCGTAACAATTGTTAAATACACAGGAAGCGGCGGAAAAGGCGGCTGCAACGATGCAAACGCTGAATTCGTAGGAAAAATAAGAAAGCTATTCAATGACAACAAAATAAATTGGCAAACTTCGGAACTTGGAAAGGTTGACCAAGGAGGCGGAGGAACAATAGCCTACATACTAGCAAACCACAACATGGATGTAGTAGACATAGGAGTTCCGGTAATAAGCATGCACGCACCATATGAGGTAGTAAGCAAGACTGACGTTTACGAAACATACAAGGCATATTTAGCTTTCTATAATAATTATTTATAGAAGTTTGTAAATTAAAATAGTTAAAAAGCTCTGAAGAATAATAATTTTTCAGAGCTTTTTTAATCTTCATAAATTCTTAAGAAACTTGGTAATTTTTTAATACTGTAATGCTTTAATATTTAAAATTAGATAGTTCTATATCTATACTTAGAAATATTTTCATGTTATCTAGAGCAAAACTAGCTTTAGCTTTCCGTGATAATAAAACTATTGCATTATCAATATAATTAAGATAACCTTGGTATCTGCGAACCCTATAATATTCACCATTGATTGTCACTAAATCTGTTTATTCGATTCTTATATGCTTTACAAATTCTTTAGCTTATATCTTAACTCCTTGAGGATAAATTACACGATGAGTTAACCAATACATTCATGCACGTTAACAAAAATAAGTTTTAATATTATATTTAATATATTTCCTCTTTTTGCAATTATATTAAATATTTCTAAGACTATATATATAAAATAACAATAAACATAAGAAAAGGACTACAGAAGATTCCTAATAGCCCTATCTTATCGACTACTATTACTAATATTAAACAATGAAAACAACATTAGAAGATATATATTATTAAATTAATATTAAATGCCTACTAGATTTTTATGGCAGTATTTTAAATGATTTTAATTTTATAATTGGAGGGGCACAATCCTCTTTGATTTTATATTCTATCTCCAAAATATCTCCAATTTTAAAATTTTCCTTTTTCAATAAATCATCACGCTCTATATTATACATACCATATGTAACTTCTCCAGATTTAATTTCAGCAACATATATATAACCATCACTAATATTTTTAATAATTACTTGTATCTTTATCCATGTATCATCATCCGCTTTTTTTGTGTTGCTACAACCAGCAATAAATAATATTAACACTATTAATGAGAAGGTTAGCAATTTTTTCATTTCATGTACACTGCTCCTAGAATATATTGTCTGTCTATGAATACTCCTTTTGAACCCCAACCATCAATAACTATTACTGTTGAATAAGTTGGTACATTATTAACTTGTGTATAAGTGTCAGATTTTGAAATTATCATTGCTGGGTTTATATTATAATACTGTCTTATCCCATATGCTGTTACCCAATGTACCCCACCAAATTGGGATTCCTTGCTAAGAAGTATTGTTGCAGCTCCTTTTGTTAAGGAATATTCAGAGTTCCAATATGCAGTACCAATAAAGGCTTGATCATTTAAATAACCATTTATTCCATTTACAGCATCAGATATTGTCGATCCAGGTACCACTCCATCAATAAAAGGAACTAAATACTCAATTAGTGATATGCCATTTGATGATTCCAAATAAGACGGAACATAGTAATCATTTGTATATTTATCGTGATACATTATAAGCATAGCTGCTGCAGTAGAGCCACAAATTCCATTAGGATTATACCTATAATTTGGCATAAGTGAGTATCCAGGAATATACAAATCAGAATATATGCTACTCAAACCATGGGACTTGTTTGCAGCGTTATTACTAAAATATTCCTTTAAGTTAATTGTATATTTACTTTTGAAAGTTTGAATATCACATTTGTTTCCAAATTCATCATTATATCCTGTTGAATCTTTGATATAATATTCTAATGGTCCTCCATAATATACTCTTTCTACTGCAGTACTTATAAAACTTACAATCTTATCTTCAGAAAACTCAATTGGCAAACCTGATATATTATCGATAATCATATATCCTGTTGGGCTGAACTCTAAATAGGTTGCTACTGAAATATTAGTGTTTGAATATAGCTCTACAGATCTAACTATATTTTTATCTTTCACATCCATAAAATTCGACGTGTATTCTTTGTCAAATGGGCTATTCACCTCATTAGCATTAACAGCTTTTGGTAGTATAAACGATACAGTCATTAAAAAACACATTAACGTACTTAAAAATCTAAATTTAAATTTCATAAAACTTCCTCCTTTTTTGTGAGTTAATTCAAACCAGTTTTTTATTTTATTTTTCCAAGTTACTTTCTAGTAGTGATTGTCATTATACCTATAAGAAGTTATGTAGTGAAACAACTAATTTCCCAATGGAATCACATCCTCACATGTTTTCATTAAATTTTTAAAATTGTTTTATGAGTTAAATTGATTTAATGTTATATATAACTTTAAAAATTTACAAACTGGGACAAAATTAAAAAAAATTTTTATTTATGCAATATTGTTTTGCTATATTTCACAAAAGATTCAACTTGCTTAATGTTGTTATCATATACTTTACTTATTAATTTTAAACAATATGTTTCTTTTGCTATGAAGTAGTTTTTACTTAATAAAACATAATCTACATTTATTTCAGACTAAGTCTATATTGTTGCCCATTCTTTGTTATTATATTTTTTAGAGCCTCACTTTAAAAAATACTGAATATACTTCTAAAACATATGTATTTCTTTCACAAATTAAATTCCTAGAGCGATATGATTTATGTCTCTTATTATTAATGTTATTATACCACAAATATTTTTTTGTGCCTAAGTATGGCGAAATTAGTATATTTTTATTCGAAATTAGTTGTTTTTGTATTACAAATTAGTTTTTTTGAATTTATTACATGAAATTTTTATTGTGAGTTGTGGAGTGTTTATTGATTTTTTAGAATTTTCAAGTATGCTAAATTAATTTTTACTGTTTTCATCAATATATAGAATAATATCAACTGAAAATATATTGTGTCTATATTCAGTATCTAAAGAATTATTATATTTATTAATAATATTTTCTATGTTTATTAAACCAAAACCATGATTATTCTTATTATTTTTATAGCCAATATTTTATCATTTTTTTTATATAATTATTATTAGCTTGAAAAAATTAATGAAATTATGAGAGCTGTGTGAAATGCTGAATATTTAGATAAAACTGATAAAAATTTCAAACAATTTAAACAAGGAAAAGTAATTATAAAAAATTATGAAAGAGTTAGAGTAATAGAAGCATTTATTTATTTTTTAAAAAGGAGATTATAAAGATTAAAATTAAGACATGATGGTATCTTATT
>DCPV01000059.1:6011-8113 GCA_002323775.1 Firmicutes bacterium UBA1535
AATAAGATACCATCATGTCTTGTACTATTTACTCTCCAAACTAAGCTTCTTATCAATAACAATCAGCATACTGAGTGCCACTGCCATAAAAACAGCTCCAAGATAGAAAGTTGTGTACGAGCCTAAAAAATCATTTAAAAATCCTATAAGAGTTGTTGTTGCAATTCCTACCAAGGAGGTAAATGTGTGAACTATCCCCATGGCTAGAGACGAAAGCTCTTTAAATGTCGAATTTATCAATACCACTAGAGTTGGGTATGTGATGGATAAGAAAAATCCTCCGATTGATAGTATATATAAGCCATTTTGTTTTAAAATCAAGCCTACTATAATACATAAAATTACCATGCCCATAGATATTTTAAGTCCTATTTTCTCTCCTATCTTTTGAAGTATAAATCCTCCAACTAGCCTACCTAGAGAAAATGCTATAAAAAACAAAGAAGAATACTTGGCTGTTTCAATCGCTGAAAGGCTATATGTTGAACTCATATAATTGATAAACCATACAATCATTACACTTTCGGATGCTACATTTAGAGCAAAGCCTATCATAAAAAATATAAGCAGAGGGTTTTTATACAAATCCTTCTTATTGTAAGCCTTATTATCTAAAACATATCTGTTCTTAGGTACTTTTAGAAATAAAACAAATATCATACACAATATAAACATAAATCCCAAAACAAAATATATTAATTTCCAAGAGACATTATTAAATAGTAAATTTCCATAAACTTTTTGTCCGGCGAAGCTGCCAAGACCAAACATAAAATGAGTCAGATTAATAAACAGCACCTCATAGCCAATAGCATTCATAGGAACTAATGAATCAACTGATATACATAAAAATGTACGTCCAAAGTTAAATACAAAGAAAAATATACAAAGCATTATGGCGTTGTTTAAAAATAATGCGGATAAGCCTACAATGCTACAGATTGTAGTTCCGATTATAAATGTAAACTTCTGACCGTACTTTTGACTAGCATTTCCAGCTAAAAATGCACCAAAAACTGAGCCTAGCTGATTAATTGAAAGAATAATACCTACTGTTGAATTATTGATTGAAAAATCATTTATAAAAAATGGAATAAAGTTGCCCTTTGCAGTATCAAAAAGAGCTAAAACAAAATAAGCATAAAATAAGGTAAAAAATGTATAAATTTTATTTGGTTTGAAGCTTAGTTTATTAGTGCTGTTAGTCATAAAAGTATACCTCCGAAGAATTTAACAATACATAGTTTACATTAAAACTATTGACTTGTAAAGCTTTCTTTTATAAAATAAAGATAGAAGAATAAATTTTTTATGATATATTATAAGAAGGATAGATCAATGATAAAAAAAGAATATCAAACAGAACGATTATATTTAAAGGTATTAGAGCCTCGCTATGCTAAAAAGGTTTTAGAATACTATATAAGGAATTCAAAGTTTCTAAAAGAGTGGGACCCTAAGAGAGAGAGCTACTTCTATACAATTTCACATCAAAAGAGTTTGCTAAAGGACGATATACAAGATTTTAAGAATAAATCTCAGGTAAAATTTTGGCTAATTACTAAGGATACAAAAGAGGTTATAGGCAATGTCTGCTTTAGCAATATCATTATGGGTAATTTCAAATCTTGTTATATGTCATACAAATTAGATGAAAATGAAATCAACAAGGGATATATTACAGAGGCAATTAAAAAGGCTATAAGCGTTATGTTTAATGATTTTGGACTTCATAGGATAGAGGTAAATATCATACCTAGAAATGAAAGGTCTCTAAGAATTATGGAAAAGCTAAACTTTACACGAGAGGGCTTTTCGAGAGCGTATTTAAAAATAAATGATGTTTGGGAAGACCATGTGCATTTTGCAAAATATAATAAGGATACATATTGTTAAAACTATCGAAAAATGTAAAATTATGTAATATTTTAATAAAAAATGAAAAAGTTTTCATATTTTTAAATTTATTTATTTTAAAATGATAAAAAATGTGGTAATATTATATTATTACATTTATTAAATCATATTTAAAATAATGTGTTTTAGCTAAGGAACAAATTAACAATTTGCATTATCTTATAAAATTTTAACTATTTAATATA
>DCPV01000300.1 GCA_002323775.1 Firmicutes bacterium UBA1535
TTTTCTTGTGCAAAAGCTTCTGTCATTTGATTTATTGGCATTATTGGTATAATTTGCATTACCAATAATGTCATAACTATTATTTTTGTTATTATATTTTTAATTTTTCTCATATGATTCCCCTTATATTTGTAATTTTTATTAAGTTTCCTCTTATGTCATAGCCATAGCTTTCTTTGGTTAACGATTGGTAATGATGATGTTGCTTCATTAATACCAATCGCTATAACCCTTTTTATTGAAGTTTATCCACTATATACATTATTTCACTTAAACTGCTCTTCTTTCCCTTAACTTTTATACTATTAACTATTCCAGATATCTTATCTACTGTTTCATTTTTTGCGAAGATTGTTATATAACATAAGTTATCTTTGTTTTCTATAATTATCTGTAAATTGTTATTCTTTATATAGCTTGTACTTATCTCTTTCATTGGAGTGAATTCACAAGCATCCAATAATTCAAGCTCATCTGTATTTATTATTATTGTCATTCTATATTTACTTATGTCTTTTATGTTAGATACAGGCATAACTATAGAGAATTCTTCGTTTTCTTCTATCTCTATACTTACCGGGATATTTGAGTTATATTCTAACTCATCTGTCCATTCTCCTGTCTTTATTTCGTTTAATGCTCTTACTCTAAATGAATGTGTCATATAGCTATTTAGTTTTAAGGTAATCTCATTGTCTTCTGTTGATGCCATAATTATCCCATCTACTTCTATCTCATAGGATTTTGCACCTTCTGATTTTTCCCAACTTAATTTTACATCTCCAGGTTTATCTTCTGATGAGTTATCTCCTTCTGATAAAGTTTCAACATTTGAAATAGTAAGATTTCTCGGCTTTGCAATATCTGTAATATAGTATACTTCACTACTCCAAGGTCCTTGTACTGCATTTGTCAATGCTCTTACTTTAAACTGATACAATACTCCACTCCTTAATCCTTCTATAACTGTTTCTGAGCTTTCAGAGGTATATATATTGTTATCACTATCTGTTATTTCATATGATATAGCTTCATTAACACCATTCCATTTTATGCTTATTGCAGATCCACTTGTCACTACAGCTGTTTTACATATAATATTTGTTGGTGCTCCTGGTAATGATTCGTTTGTAGTTGCATATGTTACTTCACTCCAGTTGCTTTTACCCGATTCATTGTATGAGCGTACCCTATAGCTCTTTGTAGTTTTAGGTAATACATCTGCATCAAAATATTTGTTTGTATATGCTTTTACTGTTTTGTTTCCATCTATTTCTACTTCGTATCCTTGTGCATCTTTTACATTATCCCAAGTTAATTCAACGCAAAATTCTGTTGTATTTATTTCATTTATTACTGGAATCTCAGGAATTTCTGGTAGTCCCATAAATGATACTTCTTCTGACCATTCTCCTAATGTGTTATTTTCAAATACAGCTGCAACACTTACTGCATATATTCCACCTGGAGTAGTAGTTACGCTAATCATTGGCATCTTAGTATCTTTTAATTCTTCGTTTATTTTTACTATATATCCTTTTGCATCCTTTACTAAATCCCATGAAACTGTTATTGTTTCGTTATTGCTTTTCAAAGGCTTAATATTTTGTGGTGCATTTGATATTTCCTTGTTTGTTCTTATTGATATAGCTTCACTCCATCCACTATATCCACTTCCATTTACCGCTCTTACTGAATATGTTTGTGTATAATCATCAGGTAATGACGAGTGTATAAATTCAGTATTTGGTCCTATGTATATTATATTTCCATCTGCCGATAATTCATATGTACTTGCCATATCAGATTTATTCCATTTTAAAGTGATATGGTTTTGTCCTGGTATGCCTAATAGTCCTGTTGGAACTGCTGGAATTGATTTTATTGTTAAAGGATAACTCCACGCTCCTATTATTCCTTCAAATACCGCTCTCACTCTGTATGTATGTGATTGTTTCAGGTCTGATACTACATCAATATGCTCAGTAGTTATGGCTGAAACTGTTGTAGATATAGCATTATCTATTTCTATTTCATATCCTAAGGCATTTTCTATATTATTCCACGATATATGTATTGCTTGTCCCTCTACTTTGCCTGTTAGCTCTGGGACATTTTCTTCCTTAGGAAGTAGCTTTATACTCTGTGGTGCTGTATATCCGCTTTCTCCGCCTTCGTTTACTGACATTACTTTGATAATATGCTCAGTTTCGTCAATGAAAGAACTCTCATAGGTATATTCAGGTGTTTTTATATCCCTTATTTCTATCCCATCTATATTTACAACATATGAATCAGCTCCATGTACTGCTTCCCATTTAATATTAATTTTTGTCTGAGTAGCTGTTATTTCAACTTTATCTGGCATCACAGGAGCTTTAGGTATTGTCGTTACTGTAATAGGCTCGCTCCACTCGCTTTTGCCATATGTAGTTCTCGTTCTTATACTGTATGTATGAGATGAATTTGGCTCCAATCCATTATGTTCAAAATATGTGTTTAGTTCTGTATTATATATTTTTCCATCGCATTTTATATCATAACCCGCTGCACCTGATACGCCATTCCATGAAATTTGAATATATGTATTATTTCTTTTAAATTCAACTCCAGAAGGTGCTAACGGAGCTTGTGCCTTAGTCCTTTGAATAATCTGTGTTGTTGCTTCTCCTGATTCATTTGATGCTATAACTTCATATGTATATATAGTGTCAGCTGTAAGTCCTTTGTCAAAAAACTTATTGTCTTCTATATTATATGCTATAGTTTGTCCATTTCTTTTTATTGTATAGTTTTTAGCTCTTTCACTTTGTTCCCATGAAAGAGTTATCTCATTATCCTTAGCTGATGATCTTAATTGCTTTGGTGCTTCTGGCGGCGCAATTTTAGTTGTAAATATGCTTTGTGCTGTTTCAAATGATTTTATACCATTACTATTAACTGAGTGAATTTTGATAGTATACTCAGTTTGAGGTTCTAATCCTGAAAAGCTGTATGTATTTGTACTGATTTCATTTGATTCATATATACAGGTATTTTCTTTGTATATACTGCACTTATATGATACTGATTCAGGATTGTTGTTTTTATCCCATGAAAAATCTACCTTATCGTATGTAAGGTCATTTATTTCTATGTTCTTAGGTGTATTTGCTGATGTATAGCTTATTAGTTCATCGCTCCAATCACCTTGATTGCTCCACTTTGTTGTATCATCAGGATTATTTAAATCACATACGTTAAACGCTCTTACAGACATTATGTATTGAGCATTAGCTTCAGTAAATGGTATATCAATTTGATTTGTTTGAGAGTAATATCTTTGTTGCTGATTTAACAATATCTCATATCCTATTGCATCTGTTTGAGCTTTCCAAGATAAAGTTATTTTTGATGGTTTAATATCAAATTTTAAGCCTTCCACTTTTGCAAGCTCTTTTGGTATTGTTGTGACATCAAGTGATTTTTCACTCCAATTACCATATGTATTCAAATCTGATTTCGACCTTATTTTATATCTATATAGCTGGTTTTCTAACAGAGCAGTATCTGTATATGAAGATACCATAATATTATCAAACTGTTTTGTTTCAATTACTGAGCCATTTACTACAGTTTCTCTTAATATATCATATACATATGCTCCAGCAGATATATCCCATGCTAAGATTATCGAATTCTTTGTTCTGTTAGTGCTTCGTAAATTTATCGGTGCAAGTGGAGTTGTTTTGATATTTAAATTCGTGCTTGTAACTTCATTGTTTGTACCTTTTTCTTTGACATATGCAGTTATCATATATTCAGTATTCCCATCTAAATTAAGTGCTGTGATGTTTTTTGTTGGAATTGATAACCACGATTCTGACATTGATAAACTTCCATTATTTAATAAATATTTATTACCAACTTTTATTTTATATTGACTGTCAATAGGGTTTTTGTCTGAAATATTTATTTTTATTGAATTATTACTTTCTGCTTGAGCATTTATAGTAGGTATTTGAGCCTTAGTATTGATCGCACCATAATATGGCAAAGCTATTCTTCCTTTACTATCTTTAGCTTCAACTTTATATGTATATGTAGTGTTAGGAAGAAGTCCTCCCACAATATACAATCTTTCTCTCATAATCCAATTACTTACATTTGAGCCTATGGTGTATCTATATTCTATAGGTGGTGTTGAACTATCTACTATGGTTAAAATACTAACATTGTCTTGTGCAGATGTCGCAGTACATCTCTCAATAACTGGTGCTCCAAAATCAACATTAAAATATACATCAAATATTTTCACACAGTCACTTGGATTATAGCCTACTTGTTCAAAGGGTATGGTATCTACAGCCTTAATTATTATAGTTATCTTATTTATTCCATCTTTTAGCCTTCTAGCATCTATTCCATCACTAAATGTCACTACTCGTGTTTCTATGGTGTTTTCCACAAACATACATGATGCTGAAGCACCATCATTTACTACGTACCAACACTCAAATGGTCTATTATAATTATCACCTATATACATTTGTAATTTAAAATTTGTATCATTTTTACCTAATGTAGTACTTTCTGATAGATTCAATATTTTAACAGTAGATGGAGGATAGCATAAAAAGCATCGACTAAAATTAGCCCTAATATCTGCCGAAAATTTTCCACAAGCACATCTCTTGTATAAACTATGATCTGTTACTTCATGCTGACCAAAAATTAACTGCACATCAGAATTCTTACAGGGACATATGTTGTTAAATGCCTCTACGGTTACTCCTGAAAACAAACTATGCAAAAGAATGATTTGAAGCATTATTAGACATATAAGACGAAGTATTATATGTCGTTTTTTTATTATTTTTATTTTCCCCTTCGTATTTTTTATCATATTAATTTTCTCCTTGGTATTTTTTATCATATTTTGTAGAAAAACATGTATCTATATTGTACACTCTATTATTAATTAAACGGTTTATGGTCTTTTAAATTTAACTAGGTTTACATACGCTTCTTCATTTCCACTTTGTGTAATAAGTCTAACAAGCTTTGTTTCTCCACGCTTTAAGCTAATTTTCAATGATGTTGAAGACATGAGCTCGTTATTAACATAAGTGTAAGTAGCAGATGTATTAATAGTATATGTTCCGTTAGCAGGTGCTTGAGTTATAGTAGTTATCCCCTGAGTACTGCTGCTGTAGGAGTATAGCCTACTATAGTAGCTGCTGCTGTTACTCCTACACTTGCACCAGTTGGATCTACAGACTTAAGTCCAAGAACCTCTGTTGATATTTCACCAAATACTCCATCCATCTGTTGTACTCCGGTATACACTCTTACAAAACGTATTTCATCTAAATGTATAGGATTACCATTTGCATCAACTGCCCAAGATATATCTATAGGATTTCCTCCACCAGTATTAGCTGTTGCAGTATTATACTGAGTATTATTAGCTACTGCGTATAACGAGTATGGGTTATATGCAGTTGTGAAATTAGATGTTCTATTTGGATGAATATCAGCATAACCAAACAGGAATTGAGTATTGCCAGTAATTGTTCCGTTTGAAACATACTTAACTCCTTCAAATTCCAATAAAGATGTATTATCAACTGTTATAAATGTAGCATTAATATAGCTTAAATCTATACCATACTGAACTCTATTCACAAAGCTCAAATCTGCTATTTTATCTACTGGTTGGCAAGTTTTTGAACTGATTACTCTATTAGCAAAATAGTTTACAGCTTGAGGAAACCAACTGTGATTGTTAAATGTGTTTTTAGCCACTAAACCATTGTCTTCCCATGTTTGAGGATAAGTTTTTCTCCTATTGCATCTCTTGGAACGAAAGGAACAGAAGCCAGTACAGTTGCGTTTCCAGGGTTTGGATCAGCATATGTAACTTTGTAGTTTCTCTCAACATCACTCTTGTAATAATCTGATCCTGCTATATTGTACCAAGTTCCAGGTTTTCCACGGCCATTATCTTGAGCTACTTGTATAGCACCCGCCTCAGAGTTACCCCAAAAATCGTTCCCATAAATAATGAAATCTGCACCATACTT
>DCPV01000116.1 GCA_002323775.1 Firmicutes bacterium UBA1535
TCAACCATTTCTTCTATTCTGGCCGGATGTATTCTTCCGTCAGAAATAAGCTTTTCTAAAGCAAGCTTTGCGACTTCACGTCTTATAGGATCAAATCCTGAGATAACTACTGCCTCTGGTGTATCATCAATTATCAAATCTATACCAGTTAAAGTCTCAAGAGCTCTAATATTTCTGCCTTCTCTACCAATGATTCTACCCTTCATTTCATCATTTGGTAAATCGACTACAGATACTGTTGTTTCAGCAACATGATCCGCAGAGCATTTTTGGACTGCATATGTTATGATTTCTCTTGCTTTTCTTTCTGCATTTTCCTTAGCTTCCTTTTCAATTTCCTTAACCACTAAGGATGCTTCTTGTTCAGCTTCTTTTTTGATGTTACTAATTAAAATTTCTTTTGCTTCTTCGGTTGTTAACCCTGATATTCTTTCTAATTCTTCATTTTGTTTGTCATGAATTGCTGTAAGTCTTAACTGCTTTAACTCAACTTCTTTAATTTTTCTTTGTAAGCTTTCTTCTTTTTTCTCAATATTCAAACTCTTTGAGTCAAGAGTTTCTTCTTTTTTGAACAACCTTTTTTCGGTTTTTTGAAGTTCAGCTCGTCTTTCTCTTGTTTCTCTTTCAAGCTCATTTCTAAGCTTGTGTGCTTCATCTTTTGCTTCAATTAAAATTTCTTTCTTTTTTGTTTCAGCTTCTTTTATAGATTCTTCAACAATTCGTTTTGATTCCATTTCGGCATTTCCAATTTTCTTTTCAGATATATTTTTACGTATAAGAATTCCGATTCCTATACCTAATAAAATGCCTAAAATAATACCAATAATACCAAAAAGCATTTCAGTACTCAATATGACACCTCCTTATTTATTTTTCAAGTTGCGTAGTTTATTAATTTTAACTCATATGTAAAGAAACAACTATCCTTAAAATGAAATTAGTAAACTATATATTAATCAAATTACACTAATTAATTATATTAATAATAAAACTTGGCATATTTCCAATACTTATATTTATATACTGCACATTATGGCAAAGTTTTATATCAGATAATAGTATAGCATATTTATATTTTATTATCTTTTTGGGCAAATGTCAAGAAATGAATATTTTATATTAAAAAAATGTTAAGAAATTAATTTATACAGTATAAAAACAGGTTGAAATTTTTCGAATTCGAGAAGAAAATAGAATTTTTTACTTTTAATTTATGATAGTTTTCGTTCTGTAATCAATTAGGGAATTTAAAAAATATAGGATAGTCCAGTTTATGTACTATCCTATACAAATTTCTTTAAAATTTTTAAAATATTTTTTCGTATTATAAGACTTTATATGCTTTATTTGGTTAATAAGCATTAGACAAATAATTATTCCTCGTCTTTTTCTTCGGCTTTTTCACTTTCAGTGCTTTCTGTTTTTAACATTGTCCCACCATCAAAGCTATATTTTTCTCTTACTTTTTTATCAATTTCTTGCATTATCTCAGGATTTGTTGTCAAGAATTCCTTTGCATTTTCTCTGCCTTGCCCAATCCTTGTAGTTCCATAAGAATACCATGCACCTGATTTATTTACTATATCAGCTGTTACAGCAACATCAAGTATACAGCCCTCATTAGATATACCTTTACCATAAATTATATCAAATTCAGCTACTTTAAACGGAGGTGCAACTTTATTTTTAACAACTTTTACCTTTGTTCTATTACCATATATATCTTCGCCCTTTTTCAAAGCTTCTACTTTTCTAACCTCTAATCTTATAGAAGCGTAGAATTTAAGTGCTCGACCTCCAGTTGTCGTTTCTGGATTTCCATATGAAACACCTATTTTTTCTCTTAATTGATTTATAAATATTGCAGTTGTGTTTGATTTGTTTATAGCTCCTGCAAGCTTTCTAAGTGCTTGAGACATAAGTCTTGCTTGTAAACCTACAAAGGTATCTCCCATTTCACCGTCAATTTCTTGCTTTGGCACTAGGGCTGCAACAGAGTCGATTACAACAACATCAACAGCACCACTTCTAACAAGTGCTTCTGCTATTTCAAGACCTTGCTCTCCTGTATCTGGCTGTGAAACAATTAAATTAGCTATATCTACTCCTAAAGCCTTAGCATAAACTGGATCTAAAGCGTGCTCAGCATCAATGAAGGCTGCTATACCACCATTTTTTTGTGCTTCTGCAACTATATGTAATGCAACTGTTGTCTTTCCTGAAGATTCAGGACCATAAATCTCTACTATTCTACCTCTTGGAACTCCGCCTATACCCATTGCCAAGTCTAATGTTAATGCACCTGTTGATATAGCTTCGATATTTAACTTAGCATTCTCTCCTAATTTCATTATTGAGCCTTTACCAAATTGTTTTTCAATACCTGCTATAGCAGCTTCAAGAGCCTTTTCTTTTTCTTTATCTTTTTCTAATTCCTTATCTTTAGCTTTATTCTTTTCTTTTGCGTTCTCCATGCCAATACTCCTTTAAAATTTTATTTTTTTATTCAGTTACAATTCTTAATGAAAATTAAAAATGAACCTTATCTCGGATAATTATTTCGAACATTTGTTTTATTATATTCGAATTTTTTATTTTTGTCAAGCAAATTCTAAAGATTTTTTTTAAATATTTTTCAGCAATTATGTTCATACTGCCATTGCATAAAAATTTATGAAATATTACATATTCTTTATTACTTTCTTATTATCAAGAATATATGTCGCAGCCGAAACAACAGTTAAGATTATTGTCAGAACAATAAGAGGAGTTATAAAAACACCTAAAAATCTAAATATATTAGCAAAATCACATAAAATAACAATAACTAAAATCATTTGTACTACCGTTTTTATCTTGCCCCACATATTAGCAGCTATTGTTATACCTTTTGATGCAGCAAGCATTCTGAATCCAGAGATTATAAACTCTCTTGAAATTATTAGAACTACAATCCATGAGCTTATATATTTTATTTCTACAAAGCAAATGAGAGCTGCACACACTAAAAGTTTGTCAGCCAACGGATCCATAAATTTCCCAAAATCTGTTATAAGCTTGTGTTTTCTTGCTATATAACCATCCAATGTATCTGTGATAGCCGCTACGACAAATATTATCAACGGCAATGTTCTGAAAAATCCAATATCAGTCTTATTACTTAAAAGCAAAACAAGAATAAAAACTGGAACTAATAATACTCTTAATACTGTTAATTTGTTAGGTAAATTCATTTTTATCATTTTCACTACATTCCTCTCTTTTTTTATTTATTAATATTTTAATATATTTTTTGATGAATTTTAAGGATACAACTATAATTAAATATTTCTATTCTATATCTCCAATTAAGTCATATTCTAAAGCATCTACAATGCTTACTTTATAAATTTCTCCAATATTTAATTTTTTATCGGAATTTACAAAAACAGCTCCGTCTATTTCTGGAGAATCCATATAAGTACGTCCTAAGTATTCATTATCTCCAGAATCCTCATCAATAATAACATCATAGGTTTGGCCTATTTTTGCAGAATTTTTATTATATGATATTTCTTGTTGAATTTTCATTAATTCTTCTTGTCTTAATGATTTTACTTCATCTTTAATTTGATTTTTTAGATTGTAAGCAGGGGTATTTTCCTCTCTTGAATACTTAAATACTCCAACCCTGTCTAATTTATAATCAATTAAAAATGCCTTAAGCATCTCATGGTCTTCCTCTGTTTCGCCTGGGAAACCTGTTATTAATGAAGTTCTTATTATTGCCTCTGGTATCTCTTTTCTTATTTTTTCAATTAAATTAGTTATTTGTTCTTTGTTTGTTTTTCTATTCATTAACTTTAATATATCATCACTTATATGCTGCATAGGTATATCGAAGTATTTTAAAAGTTTGATATTATTCTTAAACTCGTTTATAAGTTCATCGTATAAGTCTTCAGGATATAAGTAATGCACTCTTATCCACTCTATACCATCAATCATAGATAGTTCTTTGATTAACAAATGAAGCTGTCTTTCTCCATACAAATCTGTTCCATACTTGCTTGTATCCTGAGCTATAAGTATTAATTCCTTGACACCTTCTTTTGCTAAGTTATGCGCTTCATTTAAAATATCTTCTTTTTTTCTACTTCTGTATTTTCCTCTTATTTTTGGTATTACACAATAAGTACAATGGTTACTACAGCCTTCTGATATTTTTAAAAATGCGTAATATTTTGGTGTTAAAAGATTTCTTGGTAAATCCTCGACAATTACTTCATCTACATCTACATTTACTACTTTTTTATTGTTATTTTCATATTCTTCAATTAGTTGGTCAATTTTTTCATACTCATAAGTACCAATCAAAATATCTATTTCTGGTATTTCTTTAAGTAAATCATCACTGTATCTTTGTGCTAAACAGCCTGTTACGATTACTTTTATATCATTTTTTCCTTTTAAATTAACTGCTTCAATTATGGAATTAATTGATTCTTCCTTTGCATCATTTATAAATGAGCAGGTGTTAATTATTATATAGTCAGATTTATCTGCAAATTCAACTATTTCATATCCTTTTTTCTTCAATATGCCAAGCATATTTTCCGAATCTACTAAATTTTTTGAACATCCTAGTGATTGTAAGTAAATTTTTTTCATTAAGTTTTGCCCTTTCGTTTCTGTTTTAATATATTTTTATGTGATTATGGTTTTTGTTTTTTAACAAAATCATATGTATATTTTATTATTTATTAATTTTTCATTTCTTCTAATTCTTCTTTTGTCACAAGTACATTTCGTGGTTTACTTCCTTGCGATCCACTTATTATACCTCTTTCTTCAAGAGAATCTATAAGTTTTGCTGCTCTATTATATCCAATAGAAAACCTTCTTTGCAAATAAGATGCAGAAGCTTGGCCTTCTTCAATAACCAATTCTATCGCTCTTTCTAATAATTCATCAACTTTTTCATTGGAAGCTGGGGTTTTCTCTATCTCTGCTCCAACATTGTTTTGTCTTTGCTGTACTTTTTGCTGAACAATATGCTCAACAACTCTTTTAATCTCATCATCAGATATAAATGTACCTTGAATTCTTATAGGCTTTGGCATGCCCATAGGGTGATAGAGCATATCACCTTTTCCAAGTAATTTTTCAGCTCCACTTGCATCTAATATTGTTCTTGAGTCAATATACGATGATACTGCAAAAGCTATTCTTGATGGAATATTTGCCTTTATAACACCAGTTATAACATCAACAGAAGGTCTTTGTGTTGCAATTACAAGATGTATACCACAAGCTCTCGCAAGTTGTGCTATTCTTGTTATACATTCCTCAACCTCTCCTGGTGCAACCTGCATCAAATCTGCAAGCTCATCAATTATTATTACAATTTGAGGCATTTTTTCCTCTAATCTATTCTCTTTTATCATTTTTTCATTGTATGAGAATAAATCTCTTACGCTGTTTTGCGCAAAAATCTTATATCTTGCAGTCATTTCTGAAACAGCCCAGTTAAGTGCATTTGATGCCTTTCTCGGATCTGTAACTACAGGTATCAGAAGATGTGGGATACCATTGTATATATTAAGCTCAACAACCTTTGGATCTATCAATATAAGCTTTACCTCATCTGGTTTTGCTTTATATAGTATACTCATTATTAAGCTGTTGATACAGACGCTCTTTCCAGAGCCAGTAGCCCCTGCAACGAGCAAATGAGGCATTTTTTCAATACTTCCAATTATATTTTTACCTGCAATATCTTTTCCCAGAGTAAATGGAATATTTGTTTGTGCCTCCTTAAATTCCTTAGAATCAACAAGCATTTTAAATAAAACATCTGTCTTTTCTTTATTCGGAACTTCAATACCTATTGCAGATTTACCCGGTATAGGAGCTTCCATCCTAATATCAGCACTTGCTAAATTAAGTGCTATATCATTTTGCAAACTTGTAATTTTGCTAACCTTAATTCCAGGCGCAGGCTGTAGTTCATATCTAGTAATTGAAGGTCCTTTGCTAATCTGTGTGATATTGCACTGTATATTAAAGCTTTCAAGAGTTTCAATAAGCTTTTGTGCATCCTTTTTTAAATCTTCTTTTTGAGCATTGTGCTTTGGCTTTGGATTATTCAACAAAGAAATATCTGGCAGCTTATACTCTGCAATAGGAGTAACATCTGTTGAATTATCAACTATCTTTGTGTCTTTTAGCTTATCTTCATCTTTAGAAACAAAACTTTCTTCGTTTTTAGAAGCAGGAGTATTTTTAACATTTACTCTTTCTTCATTATTTTCTGCTAAGTCTTCTTTTGTCTTTTGTCTTTTATCGTTATCTTCAATTTTTATATCCTCGATTTTTAATTGAGTAATATTTTTGTTATGTGAATTATCATTATTATAATCAATGATTTTTATATTTTTAGCATCAATTCCTTGTTGGGAATCACTCGCAGCTACATTAGGCTTAACATTTTTTACTTTTTTAGGAACTTCTTCATCTTCCTCTACTTCAACATACATAAAATTATAAATAGCATTAAAAATTTTCTTTATGAAATTAAATATTATTTTGAAAAAACTTATCAAGCTTTGATTAGTAAAAATTATTGTAAACACTAATATAAATGTACTTATTAATATATATGTACCAATTATTCCAAGAAGCTTTACAAACACATAGCTTGTCACATTGCCAAGTATACCGCCGCCTAATATGGGTAACTGCTTATAATCTATTGAAATGTTTATAACCTCATTGATTGATTTATCAAGTGGAAAAAAGTTATGTGCAGTGCAATCTCTAATTGCAAGAATCATCAATATGCACAGAAAGATACCTGATATTGCAATAATTTGTTTTTTTTCACTATATATTAATATATTTAATAATTGTAGAATTCCCATGAACATTATAGCAAAAGGCAATATGTACATACCTTTTCCAAACATTACAATTAAAACAATTTTTATCCAATCTCCAACTAGACCTTGTTGTCCGGTTTTATTTATAACAAAAATTAGAAAAGAAGCAATAGCAATAAGTACAACCCCTAATATCTCTTTCTTTAATATAGCCAGATTATCATTTTGTACTGTCTTTTTATTTGATTTTTGTGTTTTGGTTTTTTTTTGGCTTTTAGCACTGTTGTTAACTATCTTTTTTTCTGCACTTGGCATAGTTTTCACCCTTTTACTTTTATGGTATTAATGAATTTTAAAATAATACCGGATTGATATTATTGTAATAGTTTCTATATGTTATCCATTATAGTTTAAGCAGAGCATAAACTATATATATTATAACATAGAAAATACTAATTCTGCAAATATTATAAAAAATAATTTTAAGAAAACATATATTACATTATAAAATATTGTAATATATTCAACCTTATTGATATAAATTAGATATATACAAAAAAGGCAAATTATGTTATAATATATTTAATGTTACAAGCTATTTCAAAATAAAAATATAAATTAACGTATAGAAGGGGTGACATTAATGGTATCAAATTTAACTATTGTTATGATTATACTAAATCTATTTATTTGCTTCATATTGCCTATTGTTGTTTTTATATTTTTGCAAATAAAATATAAAAAAACATTTTTACCATTTTTACTAGGCGCATTGGCTTTTTTTATATCTCAAATAGTGCTAAGAATACCTATTATCACTAATTATTTGCCACATTTTGTTTGGTATAATGTATTTCAAATAAAATATCCTTATTTATATTGGATATTTCTTGGCTTGACAGCAGGTATATTTGAAGAAGTATCACGTTTATTTTTTATAAAGCTATTCATGAGAAGAAATCATCGCTATGTTGACAGTATAACTTTCGGACTAGGTCATGGAGCAATTGAAGCTATGCTTATCACAGGCTTAGTTAATATCAACATTTTAATATTTTCTATAATGATAAATAATGGTACATTTGATTCAAATTTATTTAAGTTAGATAGTGTAACCTTAAGCAACGTATATTATCAATGCACTAATCTGACTGCTCTTAATGCTATCATGAGTGGAATTGAAAGAATTATCGCAATGGGAATTCATATAGGTCTTACAGTAGTGATTTTTGAAGGTGTTTTAAAGAAAAAATCATTCAAATACCTCATTTTTGCTATTTTAATACATGCAGCAATAGATTCATCTATAGGATTTATGTCCCAAATGTTCGGATTTTCAGCTATAGCAATGGAAGCTGTATTTGGACTTATATCTCTTGTACTTATGCTTTATGTAATTAAAGCTAAAAATCGTTTAAATTGGCACAGAGAAAATGAAATTAAAAAATATGAAATTACTAATATTAAATATGATTAATGAAACACTTTTTTAAATTAATATTAGTATTAGATATATAAAATCAAAAGGGAGATTTATTGTTATGAAAAAATTATTGAGTACACTATCGTTATTGTTATTAATCCTTATTATACTTACAGCTTGCTCACCTAAGCCTTTACCAGAAAAATTTGATGAAGGAAAGGTAAAATCTTCAGCTGAAAATATAATAACTTTATTTAGCAATGAGGAATATGAAAAAATTACAAATGATTTTATTAGAGAAGATTTAAAAGCTGCACTAACTGCAGACGTATTAAGTGGTGCAAAATCAAAAATCATGCCAAACGCAGGTAATCTTGTTGAATTTTCAAATTCATCAATAGTAGCGCAAAAAGATAAAGCAGGAAATGACTTTGTAGCGGCTGTAGTAGTTGCAAAATACAAAGACCAGACAGTTACGTATACATTAAGCTTTGATGAAAATATGAAGCTTATAGGATTTTATTTAAAGTAATTACATCTATATATTAAACGAACTGCAAAATCTACTTTGAGAGCTTTGCAGTTCGTTTTTATGAATACTAGTCTAAATACAGAGTTTTATTCAGCTTAAAGATATCGTATTTTAATAATATTTTTATTCGTTTTTTGACTCTGATATCATTTCTCTTAGTTTTGCTAAAGCCTCTTTAAAGCCTCCTATTTCGTTTATAAGACCGATTTTTATCACTTCTTCACTGTTTAAGACTGTTCCTACATCATTTGCTATCTCATCAGTATCGTACATATATTTTAGAAGTTCTTCTCTATTTACATTTGAATTTTCTACTATAAAATTAGTTATTCTCTCCTGCATTTTTTGAAAGTACCTAAATGTTTGAGGGACACCTATTATAAATCCATTTGTTCTGATAGGATGTATTGTCATAGTTCCTGTTTGTGTTATAAATGAATATTTCGTTGATACAGCAAGTGCATTTCCTATACTGTGTCCTCCACCTAAAACTATAGAAACAGTTGGCTTTGATATGCTGCATATAAGCTCTGAAATTGCAAGTCCTGCTTCTACATCTCCACCGACAGTATTTATTAAAAGCATTATTCCTTTAACTTCGTTATCCATTTCTGCTCCTATAATCTGTGGTATGATATGCTCATACTTTGTTGCCTTGCTGTTAGGAGGAAGTATGTTATGACCTTCTATCTCTCCGATTATGCTTAAAAAATAAATTTCTTTGTTTGGATTAACTTCACTTACTGTTCCCATTTCTTTAATGTTTTCAGTATTTGCATTATTATTTGAATTTTCATTATTGTCTGTATTTTCATCGCTTTCAAGATTTTCATTTTTCATATGATTCATATTTAATCTCTGCATTATTTGGTTTATTTTTTGCTGTTCTTCTTGTTGTTTATCATATAATTTTTCACCTTCATTTTTAATATAATTTCCGCTTGTGTTTCTACCCTTCATTTTATCCTCCAAATATCGATTTATTAATTTTAAATTGTGATATAGTTATTATTGTCAAAACTGCAATAGTTATTTATAAATAAATTCATAATTATACTTTATTAAAAATTTTCATCATATAATTGTATGAATACTAAAAAAATATCATTAAATTACTGATTATTTTTTGTAATTTATATTTTTTTATACAAAAAATTAGCCCGAACTATGTTCGAGCTATGTGTCCTCAATAATTATCATATCATTTCCTATTTTTTTAATGTTTTTCCAGCTTACTTCCTTCTTTTTTTGCTCCTTGAAAAAGCTGAAATTTGATGATTGACCAGATACAAAGCTTATTATTTCGCCTGTTTTTTCATTCAATATCAAATCACAATCGCCAAATATACCTAAATTTTCACCAGTATCAATATTAATAATTTCTTTATTATATAATTCACTTAATTTCATTAAACCACAAATCCTTTCCAAATGCTAAAAATTTGTACTTCAAATAACCAAATATTTTTCGCTTTGATATAAGTTTATGTGACATGAATATGGATTATGAATGTAATTAATAAATAATTATAATTTTAGTTGACATAATATATTTTTAGTCTACTAAAATTGTTAATTTGTGCTTATGATAGTATGAATTAATAAAACAGAGAATTTTATCAACACATATAAATTTTAAAATTATTAATAATAAATATATGATGCAATGAATTTTTTATTCATTTGCCATTAAAAATTAAAAACATGGAGGTATTTTTGAATGTCACCAAAAGAATTGCTTTATATTGAGGATGTTTTAGGTCATGAGCAACAATCACAAAAATTATACACAAATTATGTAAATCAATTACAGGATCCACAATTAAAGTCATTTGTACAAGGTCTTGTGGGAAAAAAACAACAATGCTACAATAAGTTTTATGGCTTATTAGGCTAATTTGGAGGTAATTAAAAAATGATGAAAAATTTTTCTGAAAATTCTAAAAATGAGATGAACAATCAATCAATTAACCAAAATTCTATGCCTAATTATTCAAATAGTAATACAAATGTAAAGCTTGATGATAGAGTAATAATGGATAATATTTTATCAATAGTTAAAGGAAATTGTGGTTTATTGATGCACGGAACAATAGAATCTTCTACTCCTAATGTTCATCAAGCTTTTAAGTCCTCGTTAGATGAAAGCTTGCAGGTACAAAATGAGATATACAATCAAATGTCACAAAGAGGTTGGTATACAACGCAGCCAGCAGAGCAACAAAAAATAAGTCAAACAAAACAAAAGTTTAGTACGACACAGCAGTCTTAAGAAAAAAAGAAGGTATCCTAAAAGTAAAATTACTTTTAGGATATCTTCTTCTTATTTAAAAAGCTTTTCATTATCTTTAAAAAATTCATAGTAAATTTTTATGTTTTCTAATTCATACCAATTTTTCACTTTTACAGGAACGCTATCTAAATCATAAATTCTAGCACCCTCAATTGACAGTAAAAATGGTGAATGGGTCGCAATAATAAATTGACAATCACAGTAGTGGCTACACTCAAGTATTAGCTTTATAAGCCGAATTTGGAAGATTGGAGATAAGCTGTTTTCAGGTTCATCTAATAAATATAGCTTGCCAGATTCAAACTGCTTATCAAAATATGATAATGCAGATTCACCATTTGAATTCATTTTTATATTACTTCCACCACGCTCTCTTACAAAGGTAGTCATAGTCTTTTGCCTAGCATCATTTTGCAATTTAAGAGCTTCATATTTATCCAATGAATCGAATTTAACACTTCCAAATTTCGCATCCATAAACGTATTTTTAGCATTCTCTTTCTTCTTATCAATTTTAATGTTATCATGTCTACGATTAATTACATGATTAAATATATCATCACTGGTTATAATTTTACTTCCTTTTGGTGTATCAATTGTATATCCATCTTCATCAACAGAATTTTTATGTAAACACATTTTGTTTACGTATTCGTCAAATCTATCACTTGAATTAAAGGGCGTTTCTCTTGGCAAATTTAACTTTTCCGCAATCAAATTAAGGAGAGTTGACTTACCAGAGCCATTTCCCCCATAAAACATAGTTATATCAGAAAATTCAATATCTCTTATCTTTTTAAAGGGAAAAATACCGTATGGATATACTTTGCATTTTAAATGTTCATCCCTTTCTTCCATATCAATGCTTGCAAGTTTAAAACTTTTTAAGTAGATAGACATAATTACCTCTCCGTATGATTATTTAGTCTTACATATTTAAAACTTATATATACACAATTTCAATATCATATTTCCATTTCTTCAAGCATGTTTATAGCAAGTTCGATTGCATTTGAACATATAGCTTTCTTTTTATCCTGTGATTTTTCAGCCTTTTCTTTGTCTCTAGGGTCATATCCAAGTAACTCTTTGCAAAGAAATGAGTTATTTCTTTTCTTATATTCTTCCATAAACGCAAGAGTGATTTCGCCACATTTTTCCTTTGCCTTAACGTCATCAGGTAAATATTGACCATATTTAAGTCCAATTATCATAGTAGCTCCTGTTACAGCTCCACATACCTCTCCACAGCGAAGTCCTCCACCAAAGCTACCAGCAAATTTCATTGCAGTTTCTTTATCTATACCATATTTTTCACAACATGCTCCTACTACTGATTGAGCACAATTAAACCCTTTGCTACTTAATTCCTTTGCTTCGTTTATTCTTTCAGACATAACAAAATTTAAACTCCTTTTCTATTGTTTATATAGTAATTATAAATAAATCCAATATTGATGTAATGTTTCTACTCCCCCATCAGATTGAGGTATATTTAGCTCTCTATCAAAAATAGCTCCACATTTAATCATTGTTTTTGCTGAGGCTATATTTGTTTTATCACAATCTATGAGGACTTTGTATAATCCTAAGCTTCTGCAAAATTCAAGTGCTAGATTAAGCATCTTGGTTGCATATCCTTTTTTTCTTTCATCTGGTCTTACCGCATAGCCTATGTTGCCGCCATCATCTCTAAGTTCCTCTGTGAGAGTGTGTCTAACCTGTATTGTACCTATAATCTTATTATCACTTTTTCTAACAGCTACAAAAGTTGATGCAATTGTACCATAAGGTGATAGATTTTCATCTGAAGCACAAATATTTACTCTATCCAGCCATTCATCAAAATTAAAATTATGCAAGCTACAGCTTCCGTTAATGTTATTTTTAACCTTTCCAATCTTTTCGTTATATTGCATAAAATCTCTCTTATATTCCATTATTTGATTTTCTAAATCCTTACTAGGTCTAAGCAATATTAATTCGTTGTTTTCTATCATAAAAATCCTCCATTTTGAATTACAATAATTTTAATTTGTATATATATTGTTTATATTTCAAGTGTTTTAAGATTGCATGAGTATTTTATTAAAAAATTCAATAAAATCTTAATTATTTAATTTCCTTAAACAACCTTGCAGTCCAAAATGACATTCCTTTACGTTTAATATAGAAGTTAAAAATGCTCTCATAGTCCTTTGTTGCTGTACTTAATACCATTTGCGTTATTTTTTTATCTCTAAGTATGTTTTCTAAATAGTCAAATAGCATTGAACCAACACCGTAATTTCTATATTTAGGTGTGACATATATTTCTTCAACCTCAAAATACGGTGTTCCTTCCGGCATAATGCTTTTCATTTTCTTTGATTCAAATACTTTACCAAACAAATAACCAATTACAGTATCATCAATATGTGCAACAAAGCATCTGTTTTCATTTATATAATCTAATTCATCAGCATAAAAGCCATATGTACTGTTTTCATTCTCCCATTCTTTTGATAATTCAACTATTTTCAGCTTATCACCTTCGGTAGCTAGTCGAATATTTATTAATTCTCTTAGAGTATTTCTTTCACTTTCCATATATTTATCTCCTTACACTGCTTATATATTCTATAATAATCTAATGCCCCAATTTTTATTGTAATAAAATTCACTCATATCTTCATTTATAAAAACATCATACATTTGTCTAAAATCATTTGCTAATGGATAATTGTCTATTTCATCTGCTTTTATCCAAAACACATTTCCTTCATCAGAAGATTTTAACTCTCCTTCAAAGCAATTTGTTTTGTAGAGAAATACAACGTATCTTGCATCTTCACGTGTTTGGAATTGCTTTACGCCACATAATTTTAAATTGCTTATAGTTAAGCCTGTTTCCTCTTTTATCTCACGAATAGTTGATTCTACAAAAGGCTCATCTTTTTCAACATGACCACCTGGAAAAGTAATCCCAGACCAATTTTTATTTAGTCTATCTTGTACTAAAATTCTTCTAGTACCAATAGTATTATCATTGCTACTATCATCATATATCATACACATATTTGTAAATACAGCTTGCTCCATAATTAAGTCCTCACGTCTTATAATTTTATTCTCTTTCTCTTATAGTAACACTTATTGTATCACCGGCTTGCTTTCCTATTTGTTTTCTTATATCTTGTCTTATTCCGATAATGTGACAAGGTGTTTTCATTCTAACAAGACTTCCGTCATATTCTGCACCATCAAAGGTTGCATGTACCTTAACTCTACCCTTTCCAAATTCTTCTCTTACATCATATGGAAATTCAATATATGCTCCGTCAATATCAGGCACTTTTTTTATAACAGCTTCAAATTCATATACTTTTTCGTTCATAATTTTTCTCCATAACAGATGATTTTTTTTATTAATTTATAATTTCATAAAAACAATTATACCAGAACAAACGTTTCTTTGCAATAAAAATAATTTACAAACCTGTCCAATAGTTTTCACAACTTCATAGTTGTATGTTTTTCTTTATTATGGTAAACTTTTATGTGAATACTACCGAGTAAACTTTTACTATTATAAATACGATTATAATTAGAATAAAGATATTTTTTAAATGAAATACGTAACTATATAAAATGAATATTCGATTATGTAGCTAATTTAAAGAAAAGATACGAAAATTTCATATTATTGGAGGTATACATATATATGCAAGAGAAAATTTTAAAACAAAATAAGGAAGCATGGGATGCAATTGCAGACGATTGGTTTGGTACTACGGCATTACCTACATATGGCGTGCTAATTCCTACTGAAACTGAATTGAATTTGTTTGGAGATGTAAAAGGGAAAAAACTTTTAGATATTGGCTGTGGTAGTGGACATTCACTAAAATATCATGGGGATAATGGAGCTTCCGAGCTATGGGGACTTGACATTTCAACAAAACAAATAGAAAATGCAGATAGGTTTTTGCGAGAAAGCGGATATACTCCTAGACTGTTTAACTCTCCTATGGAAATAAATCCTAATATACCTACAAACTATTTTGATATTGTTTATTCAATTTATGCCATAGGTTGGACAGTTGACATAGAAAAGACTTTTAAGATGATTTCTTCTTATTTAAAGAAAGATGGAATATTCATATTTAGCTGGGATCACCCTTTTATG
>DCPV01000222.1 GCA_002323775.1 Firmicutes bacterium UBA1535
TGAAGTGTCTATAATAACTGGACTTCAAGTATTAGAGAATATAGATAAAGAGAAGTATGAGCCTATAATTATATATATTCGTAAGGATGGAAGCTGGGTTTTGGGAGAGAGCTTATATGATATAAAAAGCTATAAAACTAAAAATTTTAAAGACATTTATGAGGTAGTTCCTATCGCTGACAATAATAAGCTTACTCTATATCCGCATCCTGTCAAAACAAAGAAAAATCTTTTTAAATGTTTTTTTAGAAAGCCAAAGCCTGTTGTAATTGATGTATTATTTCCGGCTATGCACGGTACAAATGCAGAAGATGGATGTATACATGGATTTTGTCAAATGAATGGCGTACCCTGTGCTTTTGGAACAGTTTTAAGCTCAGCGGTCGGTATGGATAAGGTAATTATGAAGAAGCTTTTTGTTGCTGATAAATTACCTATTGTTGACTATATTTGGTTTTATAAAAATGAATTTTTAATTAATATGGAAAAAGTTATTGCAAATTCCGAAATTATAGGATATCCTTTAATAGTGAAGCCTGCTAATTTAGGTTCGAGTGTGGGTATAAGCAAAGCAAATAATCAAGATGAGCTAATCAACGCCATACAAGTAGCAATATCCTATGATAAAAAAATCATAGTTGAAAAATGTATTGAAAACCTAAGAGAAATTAATTGTGCAGTGATGGGCTATGAAGATGATTTGATAACTTCACTTTGTGAGGAGCCATTAAATTATAAAGATTTTTTAAGCTATGAGGATAAATATATAAATAATAGTAAAAATAATATAAATGGTAAAAGGAAAATACCGGCTGATATAGATGAAGAAACAAAAAATAAAATATTTGAGCTTGCAAAATCTGCATTTAATGCTATTGACTGCTCCGGAAATGCAAGAATAGACTTTTTATATGATGGCAATAATATATACATTAACGAAATAAATACTATACCAGGCTCATTAGCATTTTACTTGTGGGAAGCAACGGATATTAGCTTCAAAGAATTAATTACTAAAATTATAGGCATAGCGGAAGAAGAAACAAAGGATAGAAGAACAAATATTATTAGTTACAATGTAGATTTAATAAATAATATGGGTAAATACGGAAAGCATAAATAATAACTTGTAGGATTAATAGATTATTCGACAAATTAAAATTTAACAAAAGAAAGGAATGAAAAAATGAACTTAAAAGAAAAAATATTAGCGTTTATGGAAGATGAAAATTATAGACCTCTTAAATTCAAAGAATTGTGCGAAGCCTTAGAGATTGAAAGCAGTATGACGAAGGAATTTTTGAAGATACTTAATCAGCTTGAGGATGAGGGTAAAATAATAATGAATTCCTCTGAAAAATATGGAATTCCTGATAGACTCGGTTTAGTAATAGGTGTAATTGAAGGACATCCAAAGGGATATGGATTTTTAATATCTGCTAACAAGGACAAGAGGGATTTATTCATATCTCACACTGATTTGAGTGGTGCAATGAATGGTGACAGAGTTATCGCTAAAATTACTGAAAGCTATACATATGATAGAAACCCTGAAGGAAAAGTAATTAGGATACTTGAAAGAGCTAATAAAACTGTTATAGGCATGCTTTCACAAAGTAAAAATTTTGGATTTGTTATACCTGATGACAAGAAGCTTAGCTGTGATGTTTTTGTGTCAAAAAGTGATTTTAATGGAGCTAAGGACAATCAAAAGGTTGTAGTAAAAATAACACAGTGGCCTACAGAAAAAAGAAAGGCCGAAGGTGAAATCATTGAAATTATTGGAAATGAAGAAGATGTTGAAACGCATATAGAAGCTGTTTTGATTAAGCACAAGGTAAGAAAATATTTCCCAGAAGATGTTATAGCGCAGGCAAGAGGTATAGAGGTAGAGATAGCTCAAAAAGAAATTGACAGGAGAAAAGATTTAAGACATTTGCCTATAATCACAATTGACGGAGAAGATGCAAAGGACTTAGATGATGCTGTTTATGTTGAAAAGTTAGATAATAATCAATATAAATTAGGAGTGCATATAGCTGATGTTACTCACTATGTAAAAGAAAATAGCAAAATAGATAAAGAAGCTTTAAAAAGGGCAACAAGTATATATTTGGCAGATAGAGTCATACCAATGCTGCCAAAGGAGCTATCCAATGGAGTTTGTAGCTTGAATCCTAATGAGGGTAAGCTTTGTTTATCCTGTGAAATGATAATTGATTTAAAAGGTAAGGTTGTTGATTATTCAATATATGAGAGCATTATTAGCTCAAAATACAGAATGAACTACACAGATGTTTCAAACATTTTGGAAAATGATGATGAAGCTTTAAAGGAAAAATATAAAGACATAGTTCCAATGCTTAAAGATATGGAAGAATTAAGCAATTTATTAAGAAGTAAAAGAGAGCAAAGAGGCTGTATAGACTTTGATTTTGATGAAACAAAGCTGATAGTAGATGAAAAAGGCAAGGTTACAGATGTAATAAAATATGAAAGAAGAACATCAAATAAAATAATAGAGGAATTTATGCTGGCTGCAAATGAAACTGTGGCAGAAAACTATTATTGGCTTAATTTACCTTTTGTTTATCGTATACATGAAGAACCAGATGAAGAAAAAATAGCAGATTTTAGTAAATTTATATTTAATTTTGGTTACACATTAAAAGGAAGCCAAGAGGTACATCCTCGTGAGCTGCAACAGCTATTATTGAAAATTAAAGGCAAAAAGGAAGAAACAGTGATAAATACTATGATGCTGCGTTCATTAAGAAAAGCAGTGTATTCGCATGAATGCTCGCCGCATTTTGGGTTAGCAGCAAATTATTATTGCCATTTTACTTCACCAATAAGGCGTTATCCTGATTTGCAAATTCATAGAATTATTAAGGCTCAAATCAACAACAAAATTTCAGTTGATAATACTTCTAATTTGAATGAAAGATGTGCTATGGTAGCAGAGCAATCTTCTAAGCAAGAAAGAGTAGCAGACGAAGTAGAAAGAGATACAGATAAAATTAGAATAGCAGAATTTATGTCAGACAAGATTGGTGAGGAGTATGAAGGAATTATATCAGGTGTAACAAGCTTTGGAATATTCGTAGAGCTAGATAACACAGTAGAAGGATTAGTTCATATATCGAATTTAATTGATGATTACTATATTTATGATAATGATAAAAAAATTCTGACAGGTGAACACTTAGGTAAAACTTATAAAATAGGGGATATAGTAAGTGTTAGATTAGAAAAAGTAAGCATTGCAAATGCAGAAATTGATTTTGTCATTTTGTAAAGCATCAAGCAAAAATCTTTAACAAAACCGAGGGGGGTTAAACTCTCCTCGTAAATTTTAAATATTATACTAATTTTATTGAAATTTGATTAAAAAATTTGTATTTATTTTGTAATTTAAGGACGAGATAAAACGTGTATAATGACAATGTAGTAAACTTTAGAAGGGTGGACTTTGCAGTGGTTGATAATATTAAATCATTAGCTAGAAACAAAAAAGCGACATTTGAATATTTTATTGAGGACAAATACGAAGCTGGTATTGTTTTAGTAGGCACTGAGGTTAAATCGATACGACAAAGTATGCTCAATATCAAAGATAGCTATGCAGCAATCAAAGATGGCGAGGTTTATGTTTACAACATGCACATCAGTCCATATGAAAAAGGAAATATATTTAATGTAGATCCGTTAAGACCGAGAAAGCTTTTATTAAACAAAAGAGAAATAAGAAAGCTAATCGGACTGACAACTTTAAAAGGATACTCCTTAATACCATTAAGCGTTTATTTGAAAAACGGTCTTGTAAAGCTTGAATTGTCTGTAGCAAAGGGTAAGAAAAACTACGATAAAAGACAGGATATAGCTAAAAAAGATGCCGAAAGGCGTATACAGCGTTCATCTGAATAAGCACAGACAGATGATTAATTAAGGGGCCGTACTTGGTTTCGACGGGGATATAGAAGTAAGATAAGCGAGTCGTTGTCGCCAAACAACGATAAAAGTGGCAACTAAATATAAACGCAAAAGAAAATAATAATTTAGCATTCGCTGCTTAGTCAGCTGGCTTGTTCCACTTAGACGACCTGTAGTCTAAACTGGGGCATCATCTAAATCAGGGCACTGTATTGGGGTTTCTCCGACCCAATAGAGTATAATTGGAGATAGCTGATTGTATAGCTTGTCGATAGGCGATACATGAGGCGAATATAAAATTATCGACTGCACTCGGAGAAAGTTTTATGGAAATATTTTCGGACAGGGGTTCAACTCCCCTCGGCTCCACCAACAAACCCACCAGTAGAACACACTGGTGGGTTATTTTTATCCGCTAAATTGTAGAAAAGGATAAAACCTTATCCTCTAAGTGTTGCAATTAAAGCTTTTGTATTTAGCAACAAATTAATTCCATCTTCAATAGATTTAACTATAACATCAGAACTCATTAATAGCTTAGCACACATTCCTTCTTTTTCTAAAACCGCAACAGAAAGCTCTGCAACTTCGAACATTTTAATATCATTATATCCGTTGCCGAAGCATATTGTTTTGTCTTTTCCTATATCCTCAACTATTTTTTTCTTATAAACAGCCGCATCATCTCTAGGGAATGTTTTTAATGTCAAATTCAATCCTTCACATTCCTTAGCAGCTGAACCATATGTATCAGCAGTAAGAACATATACATTAGCTATCTTGCATAAAATAGCAAGCTTTTCTCTTGTAGTATCTGCAATTTTACCTTCTGTAGCAATAGTACCATTGTAATCAAATACTATATTTTCAATGGAATAGTTTTTTATACCGGGTATGTTTATATTTATCATTACTTTACCTCATCTCACTTTAATTTTTCATATACATTATATATTCTTTTGTTCTTGAATCAGTAGGCTCATTAAAAATAGTATGAGGAGTTCCAACTTCCACTATTGCTCCGTCTTCCATATATATTACAAAATCAGCAATTCGTTTTGCTTGAGCAAGATTGTGAGTTACAATTATAATTGTATATTCATTTTTTAACTCTAAGAGCATTTTTTCAATATTTGCTGTATTTTTTATATCTAATGCTGAACAAGGTTCGTCTAATAATATCACTTCAGGGTTAACAGTTAGACATCTTGCTATTACCAAACGTTGTTGTTGCCCTCCTGAAAGCTTTCTGGCAGGCGTATTTAAGTTATCCTTTACTTCATCATACAAACCTGATTTTTTTAAATTTGTAATAACTATATCATTTAATTTCTCTTTATCTTTTTCACCATGATAAATTGGAGCATAAGTCATATTTTTATAAATAGAGAAAGGAAAAGTTACAGGATTTTGAAAAACCATGCCAATAGAGCTTCTAAGCTTTTCAAGAGGTATGTTCATTATATTTGAATTATTAAATTCGATTTTTCCTTTAATTTTTCCGCCGTATTCCTCAACAGTTCTATTAAATGACTTTAAAAATGTAGATTTCCCACAACCAGATGGACCTATAATAGCAGTAATCTTGTTTTTTTCAAATTCTACATTTATATTTCTCAAGATGTTATTTTTTTTGTAATCTACACATAATTCTTCGGTTTTTAAAATAATATTTTTCATTTACTTATCCTCAAAACTGCCTATAAAATGGCAGGTTAAATTTATTAAAAGTACTATTACTATTAATACAAAAGCTGTACCATACGCCATCTCAGACGATAACCCTTCATTGACCAAAACATACAAATGATATGGCAATGACATAAAAGGATCTGAAAGCTTTGTTGGTATACCTGAGATTATAACAGCCCCGGTAAACATAATTGGTGCTGTGGCACTCATAGCAAAGACTATACTTAATCCCAAAGATGTCATTATATTTCTAAAAGCATTGAAAGCAACAAGCCTTATTATGGTATAGCTCTTTGGGATCCCAAGGCTTAAAGAGGCAATATATTGTTCTCTTGAAGTTTCCTCAAGTGCTTTTTTTATTCTTATAGATATAAAGGGTATAATCATAATGGTTAATGTCAACGAAGCACTTAATAAGCTTTTACTTATACCAAATCCAACAATTAATAATGAATATCCAAAAAGCCCTATTACAACAGAAGGAATTCCAGCCAGACATTGCAGTGCAGTTAATATATAAGTTTGTATTTTTATATTTTCACAATAAAAAACTAAGTAAATTGCAGTACATAAGCCCAGAATTCCTCCAAGTAATCCTGAAATTAATCCTGACAGCAAGGAACCGACTATTGCAGGAAATATACCACCCTCTGTCCCTAAAGGAATACCCTTTGGTGAGCTAAAGACAAACTCCGGAGAAATCACACCAAAGCCCTTATATAGCAAATATATAAATATACCAATAGTTACAGATATAATAGCCAACCCGGATAATACTACCCACGACTTAAATAATATATTTTTATTTTTCATTTGAACCGCCTTAATCCTATTTTACTTATCCTATGAGAAATTAATTGAATAATAAATATAATTATAATTAATATCAGACCAGCGGCATACAATGCAGAATAATGGACGCTTTTGTAGGTTGCA
>DCPV01000137.1:0-344 GCA_002323775.1 Firmicutes bacterium UBA1535
AATATCCTACAAAATCAGACATTTCTTCTAAAGTTGGACATTCTTCTAAATTTTCTTCAATCCAATTTACCATATTTTCAATTGTTTTAATAGACAATCCTGCTCACTCCCTGCCGTTATATTATATTTTATTTTATGTTTCAAAACTTGATTACAGTTTCAATTTTTTTACATTATATAAATTGCACTCGCTTGTGCTTGGATTCTGTTTATAAAGATTACAATTTTTATAATATTATATCACTCACTATTCAGTTAGTCATCAAAAATCTATGACTATGTTACATTCTTTTATTGATGGGTCTGCTATTATCGGGGCTGTTGCAAAATAAAACAAATACACT
>DCPV01000137.1:456-2234 GCA_002323775.1 Firmicutes bacterium UBA1535
TAGTGTATAAAATTCATTTTGCTACAGCCCCTTTATTTTGGGTAACAATTATGGCTATTTTGTGCTTTTATTCAATTTTAGGATTTACTATAAGCCAAACTATTGAAAAAGAGCCTAATTTCTCTATTAATGCACAGTGTATTGTACATTAATTTCATATATAAATCTACTATTCTTTCAGAATATTATCATACTTTATCATAGCAAGCGGAGAAATTTTAATATTTGTAACATCATCTTTAGAACAAATTCCACAATTTGGGTGATATAATGGAATCATAGCGATATCTTCATGAATCATGCTTTGAATCTTCTTATATAATTCCATTCTTTTTATAGGATTTACGGTAGCCTTGGCTGTATTAAGAATATCCATAACCTCGCTATTATTATAACCCGTAATATTATTAGTGCTGTCCGGAGCAAATAACGGTTCTATAAAGGCTGAAGGATCTAATGTATCCGCATACCATCCATAGAAAAACATATCATACTTATGGCTTTCGATAGAACGGAATTTGTCGGACTCTATGGTATGATATTTACATGTTATACCAATGTTTTTAAGATCTTCTTCAATATACTTAAATACCGGACTTACTTTTCCGGTTGTCACTACATTAAGCGGCTGTGTAAAACGAATATTTTCTTTCCTTAAAATTTCTTTTGCTTTATTAATATTATAGTCATATGCCATTATATGATCAGAGCCAATTAAGCTTTCAGGAATTACACATTTTGCAGTCGTAGCCAAGCCCCCTGTTATTTCATCAACTATACGTTTTTTGTTTATTGCATGACTTATAGCTTGTCTAACTGCTTTTTTAGCATACACAGAAGAATTATTTTTGAGTTTAAATCCAACATAATTTGTGCCTAACATACTATATGTTTTCATATTATTAAATGAATTTTGCTTAAGTTCTTCAACTTCATCTTTTTTCTGTACGATATAATAATCATACTCGCCTTCCAAAAATTTTTTCAAATTATCTTGTCCGCCACAAACAATCTCTACAGAATTACAATAAGGTGTACCGGAGATAAAGTTCTTATGTGCTTTAAGTTTTATTAAATCCTTCTCAAAGCTTTCAATAATATATGCACCGCATCCTACGAAATTATCTTTTTTAAGTTCTTCGCTGTCCATAACAGCGCAACAGCTGGTAGAAATGTTAAACAAAAATCCATTGAAAGGAAAAGATAGCTTTATCGATATTTTATAATCCCCTAAAACCTTTATACCACTAACCTCTCTGGATTTTCCTGCCATAAATTCTTCAGCACCGTCAATATAACTAATAAACCAAGCATTTGGTGATTTCAATTTAGGTGACAACATTCTTTCCATTGAGTATTTTACATCATTTGCTTTAACTTTTTTACCATTATGGAAAAAACAATCGTTTCTTAAATTAAATATCCAAGTAAGGTTATCATCTTCTATATTCCAGCTCTTAGCAATAGAAGGCAATACTTCTCCTGTCTCACTGGCAGCCACAAGTCCCGCATGAATATTAGATAATAATCTCATGGTTTCCATATCAACAGTAGTAGCCGGGTCTAATGTGCTTATTGATCCTGCAATAGAGAATTTTAGCTTAGTATCGATGTAATCGTTTTGCTTTAGATCATTATTCACTCGTGTTGTACTTTTAAGTAAATTAGCTACTTTTAATAGCTCGGTTAAAGCCGCTTTAGTAAATTGAGTATTCATAAGGGCATTTTCAACCATTGACATAGCATTTTCAGAGGCTATAAACATATTATCTGAAGAA
>DCPV01000137.1:2297-4788 GCA_002323775.1 Firmicutes bacterium UBA1535
TACAATTCTTTCCAAACTATGAGTTTGTGATATAATTGAAGTATTAATTTCTCTTGTAACATTAATCATTTCTTTTATAGCTTCTTCAATTTCGACGAAAGAATCATTAGTTTTCTGTGCTATAAGTGTTCCTTCGTTTACTTTAGAATTGCTTTTATTCATTGCATTAACGGTTTCTTTAATTCTGTCATTAATATTGTTAATAATTAATGATATATCGTCGGCTGATTTTAAACTTCTATTAGCTAAATCTTTTACTTCAGTTGCCACAACTGCAAATCCCCTGCCTGCTTCTCCAGCTCTTGCTGCTTCAATGGACGCATTTAAGGATAATAGGTTTGTTTGGTTTGCTAAATCTCTGATAATACTTATTATGCCAACAATTTTTGATGACATATTTTTTAGCTCATCAATTTCTTTCATAACTGATGCAACAGAAACATCAATGTCTTTCATAGCTTCGATAGTACTGTTAACTGCTTCATTTCCATTATTTATTACTTTTAATATGTTCATGGCAGTATCAGAGGAAGCCGTAGAACTAGCCTGTATTTCCTCAACCATAGCAGAATAATTGCTTATTTCACCAACAACATTGCCAGTTAAACCAATTTGTTGTTCAACCTTTTTAGCTATTGCCTCAATTATGCTTGTCAAGCTATTTGTTTGATTTTCTGTTTCTAAAATTCTTCTGTTTAATTTATCAATAATATTATTTTCATTTTGCTTTACCAATGCTATCCTATTAGATTCAACTATCTGATTTGTGTTTTGGGAAACGTTTTTACTGTGTGAATTAGCTTTCTTTAGTATTTTAAACATAAATTAACCCTCCGAGGAAATTTTATCATTAATTTACAAAAAAATATATATTCTTACTAATTTCATTATATCTTGATATTACTTTTTTGTCAAATTTTAATTGATATTTTTCTATTAAATCATAAAAATTCTGCGAAAGTCTGACAGTTGCATAATAAAAAAATCTCGAAAAAGCACTTTTCGATATATCATTTTATAAAAAGAAAAATTGCTGAGAATTTTATTCTTAGCAATTTTTTCAGCAAAGGTGGATATCTCCATACCTTCCTAATTTTATCAGCAAAAATCGAGACCCTTTTATGAAATGAGAGGGATGCGGTTCAACCACCCTGTGGCTTCCTCCATATCTGTAAACAATTCGAAATTTTTTACGCCCACCATTCTTGTAATCTGGCTACGACCTAACGAGTTGTTGGATACAATTGCCCATGCAACTATTTTTTCATTTACGGTATCCAGAGACATTTTGTTCAAAATTTCTTGCGCCTCCTTAGTAGAAGGTTTGTATTCTCGTGCATCACACAAAATTTTAAAAGGTTTGTTCTTAAAGTTTTTATTGTAGCAATCCCAATATTGTACTCTTGCATATTCTGCATCTTGCTCGCTAAAAAAACCGTTCATTGTAATCATTAGACATTTCTTACTCAAGTCTGCTTTAATTTTATATTTTGATTCCGGTACTGTTTTATTAATCATATTCATTTTTACTTATTCCTTTCTCATCTTATTTATAATCTCAATCCAAGCTGATAAGCCTCAAGTTTTGTCTTGCCAGATACTTCTCCCACCTTATGTACACCACTTTCCAATATCATACCTCTATCTGTTACATCATAATCAAAACTGCTTATAAAGTTTTTATATAGCCTTTTAGGTATGTCAAATAAACTCGGGCCGGCTTCACAGGTAGAAATAAACACAGTCTCCTTGAAGTTAAACACATTCATTTGCGTATAAAATTTGCTATATGTCCTATCAATAAAAGCTTTTAATTGTGCACATATATCATAAAAATACACGGGTGATGCCAATACTAACACATCTGATTTTGACATGACATTAAAAATTTGCTCCATATCATCTTTATGGACACAAACTCCTCCACTTTTAGTGTGGCAATACTCACACCCAATACAGGGTTTAATCTCAAGTTTTTGCAGATTAAATTTCGTTACATGGTGTCCGGCCTCTGTTGCTCCTTTTGCCAATTCGTCACACAGTATATCTGAGTTACCTCCTATTCTTGGACTGGATGAAATAATCAATACATTTTTTTCCATAATTTTTCTCCCCTAATTTTTATTTCGGTATAATGAATTTTATTTGCCTTTGTGCGGTATTGCTAATAGTGATAACTATGCAATTTATTCATTTAGCCATAATTTACATTGACAAACACTTCATCGCTAAATATAATTATAATATAAATTATATTTTATTCAAGTACGCACATTATAGTAATATACTAACCAAAAGGAGAGTGTAAAAATGAGATGGGAATGTATTCAGCAATCAAGCTTAGAAGAAACAGGCTTTAATTACACCTTATCTTTAATCAACGGTAAATATAAAATGGTGATTCTATATGCACTAATGGAGTTTGAGGTGGTTCGCTTTAATCAAATGAAAAAATATATTAAGAGTATTTCTTTTAAGACACTCAGTTCTT
>DCPV01000039.1 GCA_002323775.1 Firmicutes bacterium UBA1535
ATTTTAGGTCTGTTAAGCCTTGGCTTTGCTTATTTAGCCGGTGGGATAATCAATGGTCCGATTATAGCCGCTATATTTACAGTATCAGGCTTTGGCGCCTTTGGTAAGCACATAAAAAACTGTCTTCCTGTTGCACTTGGAGTAATAATATTCGGATTGCTATTTAAAAGTGATTTTAGTTCTACAAATATTATAATTACAGTATTATTTTCAACAACGCTCGCACCTATTGCCGGAGGCTTTGGATTTTTCCCCGGAATAATTGCAGGTATGTTGCACTTTACACTGGCGACAAATATAGGTATAATACATGGTGGATTAAATCTTTATAATAACGGATTTGCAGGCGGCTTAGTAGCAGGATTTTTAGTCCCTGTATTAGAATCCTTTAAAAGAGGTGAAAAATAGTATGCACAACGAAATACAAAAAACAACAAAAATTGTTGATGAGTTAAGTTCTTTGTTAATGAATAAGGGCTCTTTAGAAATTGATATCAAATTAAAGCTAAGTGATGTCTGTACCACGATTTTTATAACAGATTATAATACAACTTTAACTCAAGATGAAATAAATACATTAAGCCAATTCTTAAATATTCCTAGGCAAACTGAGGTAGAGGAATATTATTGGGGGCTGATGGGTGAAACCAGCGATGATGATGAATTGTTTTTGCTCGGTTCAATGATTGATAGTGCAAATCTTGAATTGAGAGATAGCAATTTATATATTGAATTGATAAGGACTCTTAAATAGCTTTATTAAAAATGCAATTATAATAGGAATATTAGGGATGTTCCAAAATTGGAGAGAGAAGAAATGGACAAGCTTAAACATAATAACAAATATAACATAATTGGAGGGCTTTTAGGTACCTTGGTAGGTGCAAGTGCAGGATACCTTGGGACATATCTAAAAGCACTTGGAGGTAATGACTATCACTTTGCACTATTAAACGCATTCCCAAGTATGATTGCAATGCTTGTATTGATACCGGGTGCTATGATTATTGATAGCGCTAAGAACAAACTTAAGACAACACTTTTTGTATGCTTTATATCAAGAATTTTCTTCCTATTATATGCTTTAGTACCGTTTTTACCAAGAGAATTACAGGCGATTAGCCTGGTGGCATTAATGGGACTTAGAAATGCACCGGAAGCTATATGGAGTATAGGCTATCAATCGCTTGTAGCTGATGTGTTTCCAATAAATAAATTAAACTCAATTATAGGGACAAGGAGTAAATTTAACAGCATTTTGACGATGGGTGCAACCTTTATCCTCGGTACATATCTAACGCTTAATGAAAAATATCCTATAGATTCAATATTGCTGTATAAAATACTTTTCATATTCACCTTTGGAGTGGGAATATTAGAAATAATGCAATATAAAAATTTCGTTTTTGAGCCAAAGCAAATACAAAAAACTGAAAGCTTTGCGAAGAAATTTTTAAATGCTATAAAATCCTTGCCAAAGTATCCAAGGTATGTAAAATATTGCGTCACAGTAATTATATTTTATCTGGGCTGGCAAATGGCACAGCCTTTATACAATATATATCAATTGGATGTTCTAAAAGCAAATGCTGCTTGGATTGGTTATCTTAACATTACCTCAACCTTAGTCCAATTTTTAACCACAAGTATGTGGATGAGATTGGCAGATAAGTTTGGCAGCAGAGTAATCTTGGGTATATGTATGTCATTGATGGCACTTTCTCCTTTTGTATATGCTATAAGCACTACACTGCCAATGCTTCTTGTTATGCAGCTAATAGTAGGAAGTGGAATGGCCGGAGCTATAACTCTTTTATTTAACGAACTTATAGGCGTATGTCCTGATGAAAACAGAACGCTTTATATCTCACTATTTACGTGCTTGACACAATTTACAAGCTCTTTCATGCCATTTGTAGGAATTCTAATGAAAAGAGCATTTTCAATACAGATTGCATTATTTACAAGTTCTGCCATAAGATTTATAGGAGCTGCTATACTTTTATGGGCATTTAGAAATGAAAAGCAGACTGAACACAATTAATTTAATAATTGTAAGCAAAAATTATATTGCATGAATATTAAAAATATTATATATTTAAGTTAGAAAAAATTAATAATAAATAATTACTAGATTATAAAACCAGTGAAAGATGAATGAATTTGTGCGGAAATAATTATATGAAAAGAGGTTCAATATGAAATGGAGAAAAAAAATATATTTAGAAATTTAGCATTAAAATTTATATTAATTACTCTTGGAGCTTTAATATATGCTGTGGGAATTGCCTTATTTATAGATCCCCATAAGCTTGCACCCGGCGGCGTAACCGGAATTGCCGTAATAATAAGCAATCTTACAAGCCTAAAAACAGGTACTATTATATTGTTGATAAATATACCTATATTGATATTTGGATTGTGGAAATTTGGAGTTAAATTCATATTATCAACTATATATGTTACGTTTATTTCGTCATTTTTCATGAATTTAATGAATGAACACATTATATTAAAACATGGTCTTATAACAAACAATTTACTTCTATCAGGCATCACCGGAGGTGCTTTGATAGCTTTTGGAATTGCGATTGTTTTCAAGCAAGGAGCAACAACTGGCGGAACAGATGTAATCGTAAAAGCTTTAAGGCAAAGATATAAGCATATAAAAAGCGGAACAATTTTTTTAATTACAGATGCAATTATAGTTACAGCATCTGCTATAATTTTTAAAAATATAGAGCTTGCCCTATACGCTGCTATAACTATGGTTGTCACTAATTTTGTCTTAGATTTAGCATTGTATGGCGGAGATAATGCTAAGCTATTGTATATAATCAGCGACAATCACGAAAAAATCGCAAAAAGAATAATGGATGAATTAGATATCGGAGCAACATATTTAAAGGCAGAAGGAGCTTATACTCATTATAACAAGAGTGTTATCATGTGTGTTTGCAGAAAATACAATTATACAAAGGTTAGAGAAATAATAAAAGAGGAAGATGTCAATGCCTTTTTCATAGTAACAAATTCAACAGAGGTTTTCGGAGACGGATATAAGAGTCATTTGTCTGATGAGA
>DCPV01000169.1:0-12284 GCA_002323775.1 Firmicutes bacterium UBA1535
AAAAAAATAATATTTGCATAATTAGCCATTTCTATGGTATAATACTTTGTTAATAATAATATCTATTGTAAAATTTCTAAAAAATCTTGAATTTGCACGTTTTTTTGAAGATTTTTAGGAAGATTTTAATTAGATATTAGGAGATGTAAAGTACGAGGTGAGATAATGTTAGATAAATTAGAATTTCTTGAAGAAAAATATATAGATTTAAGTGAAAAAATTTCAGACCCTGAGGTTATTGCAAATAGCTCGGAGTGGCAAAAGCTCGTTAAGGAGCATGCTCAGCTTGAGCCTATTGTTTTGAAGTATAAAGAATATAAGGATGCCAAAACTCAGCTTGAAGAATCTAAAGCAATGATTTATGATAAATCATTAGATGAGGATTTTAGAGAAATGGCTAAGGAAGAAGTAAAGGAATTAACTGCTAAGATTGATGAAGCTGAAGCAGAATTAAAGGTTCTTTTATTACCTAAAGACCCTAATGATGAGAGAGATGTTATAGTAGAAATCAGAGCAGGTGTTGGCGGAGATGAGGCAGGGCTTTTTGCAGGAAACTTGTTTAGAATGTACACAAGATATGCTGAAAGACAAAGATGGAAAACTGAGATAATTTCAATGAATGAGCAAAGCATGGGAGTTATTAAAGAGGTTATATTTGCTATAAAGGGATATGGAGCATACTCAAAGCTCAAGTATGAAAGCGGAGTTCATAGAGTTCAAAGAGTTCCGGATACTGAGTCAAGCGGTAGAATTCACACATCATCATCTACGGTTGCAGTGCTTCCGGAGGTTGATGATGTTGAAGTTGAAATAAATCCAAATGATATAAAGATTGATGTATTCAGAGCATCAGGCAACGGAGGACAATGTGTAAATACTACGGATTCAGCAGTTAGACTTACACATATTCCAAGTGGTATAGTTATATCTTGCCAAGATGAGAAGTCACAGCTTAAAAATAAAGATAAGGCAATGAAAGTATTAAAGGCAAGGTTGTATGACAAATATCAGCAAGAGCAGCATGATGAAATAGCATCAGCAAGAAAAAGCCAAGTAGGCTCTGGAGACAGAAGTGAAAGAATAAGAACATACAATTTCCCACAAGGTAGGGTTACAGACCATAGAATTGGCTTAACCTTGTATAAGCTTGATGGATTTATAGACGGAGACTTGACAGAAATGATAGATGGTTTAATTACATCTGATCAGGCAGAAAAGCTTAAAAATTTGGATAATTAAATTTTATCATTATTTAAAAATTAATTATCTTTTATGACATCACTTATTGATGTAATGGAGGAAATTATGAGAATAGATAAATTTCTTAAAAATGCAAGAGTTATAAAAAGAAGAACTATTGCCAAGGAGGCTTGTGAGCAAGGTCGTGTGTTTGTAAATGGCAAGCCTGCGAAACCGGGGACAGAACTTTCAATTGGAGATGAGGTTGAAATAGTTTTCGGCACAAATCCAATGAAAATAAGAGTTGAAAAACTTACTGAGCATGTAATGAAAGATGATGCAAAGGACATGTATACTCTTATATAACAAGCTTACATTAAAATTTAATACGCTTAATATTAAAGTCCTTACAGATTTAATTTTCTTGTAAGGACTTTTAGTTTATTATTCTAAACACGCTTTTTTGAGAACTTCACCTATAGGCTGATTAATTACTAGAGAAGCTTTCCTATCATAAGGTGTAGAGCTTTTATTTATTAAAACCAGCTTATTACCTCTAAAGTAATTTACAAAAGAGGCAGCGGGGTAAACAGATAAAGACGTTCCGCCTATTATGAGCAAATCTGAATTTTCGATATAATCTATAGCTTTTCCAATGCAAGCATTGTCTAAGCCCTCCTCATACAAGACTACATCTGGCTTTACTATTCCACCACATTTGCATTTAGCTACACCGCTTGAGTTAATGATATAATTAGTATTGTGAAAAGCTCCGCATTTCCTGCAATAATTTCTATGAACACTTCCGTGTAATTCAATTACATTTTTGCTGCCGGCTAGTTGATGTAGCCCGTCTATATTTTGTGTAATTATAGCCTTTAACTTGCCGTCACGCTCTAATTTTGATAGTGCTAAATGGGCATTATTCGGCTTAGCATTAAGATAAAGCATATTTTCTTTATAATACTTATAAAAAGTTTCAGTATAGTTTTCAAAAAATGTGCGACTTAAGATTTGCTCCGGAGGGTAGCCATATTTTGCAACAGCATTATACAATCCTGTTTCTGAACGAAAATCAGGTATATCGCTTTCTGTTGAAACACCAGCCCCACCAAAGAAAACTATATTATCACTATCATTAATTATTTTTTTAAATTCATTTATCAAATTTTCCATATTTCTTTGAAGATAAGTTTCCTCCTATATATCATTGGGGAAAATACCCATGCTTTCGATGTCACTGTATACTTCCTTACTTATTTCCTGCAACTTATGAGCAGAATAATGCAGACCGAACCTTCTTTGAGTTTCATTTATAAAGCCATCTTCAATTGCTTTTTCAAGTATTTTCTCAACCTCATCATCAGTATATGAAGTCAAAAGAGCATTTTTAAATGTTTTTAGACTTTCTGATTTATATGGTTCTTTTTGCGGAAGATTAGTAGTTCTTCCATTATACTTATTTTCATATGCTTTGAATATATCTTCATCAGTAAAATCTCTATAATTTTCATCAAAAACCATAGCGTCATAGCTTAACTTATTAATCTTTGCGGGAGGAGTATTTTTCGGATATCCGAGGGACAATATTAATACAGGATAAGTTTTATCGGGTAAATTTAACTTTTCCTTTACTAAAGAGGATTCTCCAATTATGCTTCCCACATAGCATGAGCCTATACCGGACAAAAACGCTGCGGTCTCAATACTTTGTGCTGCACACATTATATCCTGCATTGCTATAAGAAAATGAAAAAATGTTTTATACGCAACAAAAGGAGCATTTTTTTGCTTAGTGTAAACATCATATTTGTGCCAATCCATTAAAAATACTAAATTTACATCAGCATCTTGAATAAACTTTTGATTTCCACTGGCTTCGCATAAAAGCTTTTTATTTTCCTCACCTTTAACAACAATAATTGAATAAGGCTGTAAATCGCCACCCGAAGCAGCTCTAAGTCCAACCCCTATAATTTCCTTAAGTACATCTTCCGGTATTTTTTCATCGGAGAATGCACGACAAGAATACCTTTCCTTCATATTATTAAGTATTTCTTTTGCATTTTCAAAATTTCTATCCATAATTAACCTCCATTTTTAACATCTTAAAATGTTTTTTATATTGTAGCATAGTTTTAATCAGCAAGGCATTGATAAAAGCCTATATATATTATAACACATAATACAATATTTTTACCATAAATAATTAGTTTAAGTTATAATAAAAGATTGACCGTATAAGTTTAGTAAATTATAATGGTAAAGTATAAAGAATAAACTAGAAAAGGGAAAAATTATTATGAAATATAGAATAGAACACGACACCATGGGAGAGATTAAAGTTCCTGAAGATAAGTACTGGGGCGCTCAAACTCAGAGAAGTTTAGATAATTTTAAAATAGGCAGAGAAAAAATGCCTGTTGAAATAATAAGAGCCTTTGGAATTTTAAAGAAAGCTGCTGCTTTAGCGAATGCAAAGCTTAAAATGATTGATGAAAGGCGTGCGTTAATTATTTCGAGGGTGTGTGACGAAATAATTGAAGGAAAACTCGACGAACATTTTCCATTGGTAGTTTATCAAACAGGCAGTGGAACTCAAACAAATATGAATGCAAATGAAGTTATCGCTAATCGTGGAAATGAGATTTCAAAACATATACATTTTCATAAGAATGAATACGCAGATGGTGATGACACTCAATCAAAAGAGACTTCAGAAATAAATAATTATAAAGTTTATGGAATTATAGGCGAAAATCCATTTCCTAAAAATGAAATAATTGAAGAAAATCCTCTCCATCCAAATGACCATGTAAACAAATCACAAAGCTCTAATGATACATTTCCAACTGCAATGCACATCGCAGCACTAATTACTGTAGAGGAGCAGCTGTTGCCGGCAATAGCCGTATTAAAAAATACATTTAGGAAATTGGAAAAAGAAAATAAAAACATAATAAAAGTAGGGAGAACTCATTTACAGGATGCAACACCACTTACGCTAGGACAGGAAATAAGCGGATGGACAGAAATGCTGATAGAGTGCGAAAAAATGATAAAATCTTCTTTAGAGGGCGTACGCAAGCTTGCTATAGGTGGAACTGCTGTAGGGACAGGCTTAAATGCACATAGAGATTTTGGAAAGACTGTTGCAGAAGAAATAAGCATTATAACCGGTAAAAAATTTGAATCACAAAAAAATAAGTTTCATTCTTTGACCAGCAAGGATTCCTTGGTTTTTTGCCATGGAGGAATTAAAGCTTTATCTTGTAATCTTATGAAAATCGCTAATGATATCAGATTGCTTGCCAGTGGGCCAAGATGTGGGATAGGTGAGCTGATTATACCTGAAAATGAGCCGGGAAGTTCTATTATGCCGGGAAAGGTTAATCCTACTCAGTGCGAGGCTCTTACTATGGCCTGTGTGCAGGTCATGGGAAATGATACAGCCATAGGCATAGCGGCCTCACAGGGAAATTTTGAATTAAATGTATATATGCCTGTGCTTATATCTAATTTTTTAGAGTCTGTAAACCTTATGTCAACGGCTATTATATCATTTAATGATAAGAGCGCTGTAGGAATAAAGCCTAACAAGAAAAAGATAAAGGAAAATCTTAAGCAGTCACTTATGCTTGTTACAGCTCTAAATCCCCACATAGGATATGAAAAAGCAGCAAAAGTTGCAAAATTAGCATTTAAGGAAAATATAACATTAAAAGAGGCAGCATTAAAATTAAAACTCATGACAGAAGAAGAATTTGATAATGCTATCGTGTTAGAAAATATGATAAAACCATTGTAAAATATTAAAATAATATATTAGTTTTTAATTATAAAACCTCTGAAAATTCAATGTAAAAGTTTGAATTTTCAGAGGTTTTATATAAGTTTTTAGTAAAAGCATTAAAATTAAGGTGTCTAAAGTAAAATTTTTTAAAATTTCAATATGAAAAGTTACTATATATGTCATTTTTAAACTTTTCTCTGACTATGTATTGTAGGTGCATTTTAGAATTTTGACATATTACATAAACGTAGCAAATACAGATGCAAATATTACAGTTAGAAGTCCTGCTACAGCAATTGATAAACTGCTCATTGCACCTTTAATTTCTCCAATTTCAAGTGCTTTTGTTGTTCCTAAAGCATGAGATGAAGTACCTATAGCTAATCCAACAGCAATAGGCTCTTTAATCCTAAACAATTTACATATCCACACTGCCATAATATTTCCTAGATTTCCTGTTAAAACAATTGCCGCTATTGTAATAGATGGAATTCCTCCAAGCTCCTCGGATATGCCTAAACCTATGGCTGTAGTTATAGATTTAGGAAGAATACTAACATATTGTTCATGAGTTAATCCTAGGAGAAATGACATCAGAAATATACTGCCAAGGCTTGTAATAACACCAACTGTTATACCAATTATAACTGCCTTTACATTTTTTTTCAGAAGATTAATCTGTTTGTATAATGGAACAGCTAAGCACACAGTAGCTGGTGTTAGTAAATAACTAAGGTATTTGGCACTTGAATTATATACTTCATAATCTATTTTGAAACTAAGCAGAAAAATTATAATTAAAACAATTGTAAGAAATAAAGGATTTAAAAAGTCAAGCTTTGTTTTAGATTTAATTTTTGTTGACACAAAGTAAACAAGAATACTTAATGCTATTCCAAAATATGCTGAATCAATTATTATTTCTTTCATCGCTTTTTCTCCTATTGCTTTTTATTACAAATTCCGTTGTTTTACCTGTAACTACCATAACTGCAACTGTCGTTACTATAATTATTAAAATAAATGGTACTAGAATGTTTTTTAAATTTGCCCAAACTTTTATGATACCAACAGCTGGTGGCACAAACATAATAGGCATGATTTGTATAAGAAAATCTGCTGTTTTTTCAATTTTCTCAAGCTTAATTATTTTAAGTGATAAAAGAATAAACATTATAACAAGACCATATATACTCGCTGGTATAGGCAAGGGTATCAGTGCATGAAAAATCTCTCCGATAAAACAAACAATTAGTATCACACAAAATTGAAATAGGTAAACCATATACACCTCTCAATATTTATTTTAGTAAAATTAAATAATGTAATTTATATACTTAGTTTATCATATTAGATATATATTATCTAGTTGTAAATTAAAAGATTTTTGTTGATTAAATATCTCGAAAAACAAGTGACAGAAATGTCTGAGTGAGGTATAATAAAAGTTAGAAACAATCGGATAAATTGGAATTTGTAGACTGATTAAATGTGTTTAAATGGAGGCAAAATTTGAAGTCAATATATAAAAGCGAAACAGGAAAATCTGAGATTCTTTCACTATATGATAGTCAATTGAAAAGGTTAAAAATTTCTTTTAAGGATTTGCTCGTTGATACATCATTTGGAATCACACACCTCATTGAAACTGGCAATTATAATGGAAAGCCTCTGCTTGTGTTTCATGGAGGAAATGCTACGACGGCATATAATTTGCTTGCCTGTGACTTCTTGTTTAATGAATTTCATATTTATGCGGTTGATACAATTGGACATCCGGGAAAAAGTGCGGAAGTATGCCTTTCCCCAAACAACTATGATTATGGTAAATGGGCAAGTGAAGTAATATCTGCACTCGGATATACAAGCATTTCCTGCTTTGGTGGTTCATTTGGTGCAGGGATAATAGCGAAAACTATGTGTGTTTCTCCTGCAAAAATAGACAAGGCCGTTTTATATGTGCCATCTGGTATAAAAAATGCACCTGCAATTTATAGCATGCGCATGATGTTGCCAATGATTATGTACTGGATTACACATCAACAAAAATGGTTAGAAAAGTGCATTTTACCAATGGCAATAACAAATGACAATATCGATAAAGACGTTTTTGAAACAGCAAAATGCAGTATTGATTACGCAAAAATAAAAACAGGAATGCCAAGCAATGTAAAGGCTGTGGATATGAGTAAATGTAAAGCGTCAACATTAGTTATGGCGGCTGAGAACGACTGCCTTTTTCCAGCCATGATGGTGATACCGCAGGCAAAGAAAATCATTCCAAACTGTATTACATATTTATTGAAAAGCCGTGGACATATGAATACTTTGACAGAGGAAGAAAAGCAAATGATTGTAGATTTTTTACTGTAAAATTAAAAATATTGTATGAAACTTGACAAATTTCAATTTGTCAGACTAGAAAATAAAATTTAGAAGATGAGGACAAAACATGAAAGCATTGCTTGTAATTGATGTTCAAAAAGAATATATGGAAAAGTATGAGGACAATCTGCTTTCCAAAATAAATCAGCGAATACAGCACTTTATAGATAATCAAGAGCTTGTTATATATGTTAAGAACATCAGAAAATTGAGAAGTAGCACAATGAGCTATGAATTTGCAGATGGTCTAAATGTTTGTTCTCCTTATGTCATTTACAAAGAAAATGCCAGTGTATTTTCAGTCAATGAGCTTCCTAATATTCTTAGTCAAAATAGTGTTTCTAAAATCGAGATAATTGGAATTGACGGTAATTCATGTGTTGCAAGTAGTGCGGCAGAGGGATGCAAACTAGGGTATGAAGTAATTTTGCCATGTAAGTATATAGGGGTGCAAAATTCAGAAAGATTTTGTAAAAAGAAAGAAGATTTGGCAAAGATAGGCGTCGTTATTCTTCCATAAAATTTTTATATTAAACATATTGAAAAATTAAATACATATTAATGAATAAATTAAAACATGAAAGGAAAAAAGAATGGATAAAAGAGAATTAGCTTTAAAGAAGCATATAGAATGGCAAGGAAAGATTGAAGTTATAACACGTGCTCCTATAAACAATAAAGAGGAACTGGCTATTGCATATACACCGGGGGTTGCTGAGCCATGTCTTGAAATCGCTAAAAATGAAATGCTTGCTTATGAATATACCAGAAAAGGGAATTTAGTTGCTGTAATTACAGATGGAACAGCTGTTTTAGGGCTTGGAGATATAGGTCCCAGTGCGGCAATGCCTGTAATGGAGGGGAAATGTGCATTGTTTAAAAAGTTTGCTGATATAGATGCGATACCAATCTGTGTTGATTCAAAGGATACAAAAACGATTATAGAAACGATAGCAAATATATCTAAAAGCTTTGGCGGTATTAATCTTGAAGATATATCAGCTCCAAGATGCTTTGAAGTTGAAGAAGAATTGAAAAAAATATGTGATATACCTGTATTCCATGATGATCAGCACGGAACTGCAATCGTGGCATCTGCCGGACTATTCAATGCTATCAGGGTAACAAATAGAAGAATGGGACAGCTTAAAATAGTGATAAATGGTGCTGGAGCCGCAGGGATATCAATAGCAAAGTTGTTTTTACAAATAGGCTTTGGTGAAATAATTTTATGCGACATCAAAGGAACAATTTACGAAGATGCTCCATACAACAATCCTGCACAGCAAGAGATATCAAAGCTTACAAATAGAAATAAGTTAGCAGGAACATTAGCTGATGCAATGAAAGGAGCAGATGTATTTGTAGGTGTATCAAAACCGAATTTAGTTACTGATGAGATGGTTCGTTCAATGGCAAAAGATCCTGTTGTGTTTGCCTTGGCTAACCCTACACCTGAAATTATGCCGGATATTGCAAAAGAAGGAGGAGCTGCTGTCGTAGCCACAGGTAGAAGTGATTTTCCTAATCAAATAAACAATGTATTGGTATTTCCCGGTATATTTAAAGGAGCATTATCAGTTAGATCAAAAGCTATCACAGACAGCATGAAGGAAGCAGCGGCAAGAGCCATTGCAGCAGTTATCAAAGATGATGAGCTATCGGCAGACTATATACTTCCGGATCCATTCAATCCAAAAGTAGTAGAGGTAGTTGCAAAAGCTGTAGCGGACGAAGCAATCAGGCTTGGAGAAAGCAGAATATAATTAGCATAAATAAAATGAAGGGGCTGTCGCAAAATGAATTTTATATACTATATATAGTGTATGAAATTCATTTTGCGACAGCCCTCTAAATTAAAGTATAAATATATTTATTGGTATAATTGATTTCGGTAAAAAATTTATCTTTTTGAAATTAAAATCTCGCTTGTAGATTTTCTTGGACGTTGTGATGGAGATTCGGCAGAGTAGCCTATGGCTATTGCAGAAACAAGTTGTAAATCGCTATATCCTACAGACTTACAAATTTCTTTTTCTGTATAAACAGTATCTCTAATCCATAGAGAGCCAAGTCCAAGGTTTACCGCTTCTAAACAAATATGTTCAATGGCAGCACCTATGGAAAGCAAGTCTCCAATTAACCAATTTTCATCATTTTCCCTGAAAACTAATATTAATACAGGTGCGTTTTTGATAACATTGGCAGATGATTTGGAACTGTTCATATATCCGGGTATATTAATATCATTTTTTTCAAACAGACTAAGCATAATGTCTGCTATGTTGTTTTTGGCCTCGTCTTTAAGAATCATAAAGCTCCATGGCTGTCTGTTTTTAGCAGATTGACAAAGTCTTGCACATTCAATTATATTTTCAAGCTTTTCATTTTCCACTTCTCGACTTTCAAATTTTCTTATACTTTTTCGTTCTTTAATTACTTTTTCAAATTCCATATTATAAACTCCTAATACATAAAATCAACAGTTATTTAGGTATAACTCTTATCCATGTTTCACAATAGCACATGCCGTCCTCTGCTTCCAAATACAGCTCAAATTCATAGCCATCTATCTTAATATAGTTTGCAGTAGGAAGCCAATCCGTATATACACGCTTAACAAGATTTTGTATAATGCTTGGCGTTGTTTGTTCATGCTTATATTTCTTGGACTTGAAAATAGCCCATGTGGCTGCTGGAACATCAACTTGTGTATAGCCATTAGTCTTACTATCCTTTGTTTTAAATGCACAAATCATATAAGGAAATGTATTATTTCCTGTTTGCTTATAATCACAAACTGAGTGAACACGTACCCCGTCATTTGCAGAAGCTTCAAGTTTGTCAAGTTGACCGTCATTCATACAGTCTTGCCAAAATTTTGGAATATCCTTTAAATTGCTGCCATTTTCTGTAGTAAAGATTTCTTCAATTCCGTAAACAGAAAAGGCCTCCTTGCTTTCAATTCTGTAATCCATTGCTATATCTCCTTTTATAGTTAGTAGAAATGTGATGCGAGGAAATGATTTTAGCTCTGTTCCTTCCTTACGGGCAACTGAGGGTGAAACACCATTAATCTCTTTAAACGCACGTGCAAATGCCTCCGGAGATTCGTAACCATATTTTAATGCAATATCTATAACTTTAGAATTGCTGTTTTGCAATTCAAAGGCAGCTAAGGTTATTCGTCGTCTGCGTATATATTCATGCACAGATATATTAGTAACAATAGAAAATGTACGTTGAAAATTTATTGCCGATTGCCCAACAATCAAAGATATTTTTTCAAAATCAACATTTTCAAGTAAATTATCCTCAATATAGTTAATCGCTTGGTTCATACGCTCATGCCAGTTCATTTCGCACCTCTTTTCTCTATATAAAAGTATAGCAGATTTAATCATTGTAAACCTTGCAGAAAATAGTTCATTTGTGCAAGATATAATACTAATACTATACTCTTTAACATGATAAAAAGCAATACTTCATCATATCAAATTAATAATGGTTGTCATTAATTTATAGAATTCATAGTAAAATTTCAATATTAAAAAAAAGACCTACCAAAGATTTCCGCTTTGATAAGCCTTTAATAATATTAAATATTTTCTAAGGCAAGAGACATTCCCTGACCTCCGCCTATACATAGAGTAATCAAACCTGTTTGGGCGTTTCTGCGTTTCATTTCATGAATTATCTTTACGGCAAGAACTGAACCGGTTGCACCTGTTGGGTGTCCTAGTGCTATTGCTCCGCCGTTTACATTTACCTTATCTATATCAAGATTTAATTCCTTGATTACTGCTAAACTTTGAGCTGCAAAGGCTTCGTTTAATTCAATCAAATCGAAATCTGACAATTTCATACCTGTTTTTTTCAAAAGAAGTCTGGTTGAAGGAACTGGTCCTATTCCCATGATATCCGGCTCACATCCTGCTGATGCCCAGCCTATTACTCTTGCTAAAGGTTTTAATCCAAGCTCTTTTGCCTTAGCTTCGCTCATTAGAAGAAGTGCAGCTCCTGCATCATTTATCGTAGATGAATTTCCGGCAGTTACTGTGCCACCCTCTTTGAATGTAGGTTTTAATTTTGCAAGACCTTCTAAGCTTGTATCCGGTCTGATTCCTTCATCTTTTGTGATGATTTTTATATCTTTTTTAATTTTAACTTCTACCGGAACAATTTCTTTATCGAAATATCCGCTTTCTTGAGCGAATTTCGCTTTTTGCTGGCTAATAAAAGCAAATTTATCCTGTTCTTCTCTGCTTATATTGTATTTATCTGAAAGGCGTTCTGCTGTCATTCCCATGCCTTCAAGAAGTGAAGTCAACAAGTCCTCGGTTTTTTGATCGCCCATCCTAAAGCCTTGTCTTGCATTTCTTATAATATATGGAATTCTGGTCATGTTTTCCATTCCACCGGCAAGTATCACGTCATATTCTCCGGAACTAATCAGAGATGATGCAAGAGATATACTCTTTAGACTAGACGCACAGTTTTTATTTACTGTAAAAGCAGGAACGCTTATTGGAAGTCCAGCTTCTAGCAAAGCCTCTCTGGCAGGATTGCCTTTTGGATCAGTTCCCGCTATATGTCCTATTATGACCTCATCAATTATTGATGAATCTATATCTGCTCTTTTGATAGCTTCTTTTATTGCTATAGCACCTAAGGTTTGAGCCTTTAAGCCTGAAAATGCTCCCATAAATGAGCCTATGGCTGTTCTTGCAGCACTAACAATAACTACATTATTAATCATAAATTACCTCCATTATGCCACTTAGTGGTCTTAACCAATGTTTCTCTTTTATTACGAATATAAAAATTTGTCGAACAGAGGGGAGTTTCCGTTCGACAAATCTGAACCTTATGCCAATTGAAAAAATTCCGTTTGGATAAGAAAATACTTCTATTTAAGACCTAAAAT
>DCPV01000169.1:12408-16832 GCA_002323775.1 Firmicutes bacterium UBA1535
CAACTTCATTGCCAGCCTCTCTGACTATATTGGCAGCTCTTGTAACTAATTGTTCGTTTGTAGCCAATACACCAGGCTTTAAATATAGATTATCTTCTAAGCCAACTCTTATATGTCCACCCATTGCGATAGCTGTAAGCATTATAGGAACATGACCTTTGCCTATTCCAAATGCTGACCATGTTGAGTCCGGTGGCAATAAGCTCTTTAAATAAACTAAATTTTCAACTGTAGCGGCACTGCCACCTGCTGCACCAAGAGCAAATTGATAATGTTGAGTTCCTTTTAAAACACCTTTTTTGAGGTAGTGAAAGGAATTATATATCATACCCGCATCAAATATTTCTATCTCAGGCTTTACATTGTACTCCTGCATAGTGAGTCCAAGTTCTTCCAAGAACTTTGGATGATTGATAAACAAAGCATTGTGCATCCAGTTCATACTTCCGCAGTCATATGAAGCCATCTCAGGTTTTACTGTTTTTAAATGTGCTTGTCTTGTTTCATCCGTAGCATATATATCGCCTGATGTTGTACAGTTTATAACTATATCGCATTTTTCTCTGATTAGTTTTACAGTTTCTTCGAATTTTTTTGTGTCCATTGTTCCGTTGCCATCATCATCTCTCATGTGAATATGCGCTATTGCAGCTCCGGCTAGATAGCATTTGTATACATCGTCTGCAATCTCCTGTGGAGTTAACGGAATATTAGGATTTTGTTCCTTTTTAGGCCATGCACCTGTAGTCGCTACTGTTATTATTGTCTTTGCCATTATAAAACTCCTCCCATTGAAGAATATTTTTGAAGCACAGAGTTTCCTTTGTCTGTTAATTTAACAAGTCTTCTGAACATTCCTGTTTCTTTAACATAACCTCTCCTAGATAAGTGAGAAATCATACTTGACATTTGGAGAGAGCTCATTTTATACTCTTTTGCAAATGTTCCTATTTTTTCAGGATTGCTCTTTGAAATCTCAATGAATTTAATATATTTAGCATTCAAATTATCAGCTAAAAGCTTAGCTTCAACATCATTAAGCACTGGTAAAACTTCATTTGCTTTATCTGTAATTGTAAATGTGAAGAATTTGCTGCCTGTCAAGCCGGCTCTTTCAATGTATCCACCTCTATCTAATTTTTCAATTGATAAACCTGATACATTTGAGTCAACGCTAAGACCATCATTTATATCAGCTAAATACTGATGACCTACTCTTATCATTTCTAGTACTTTTAAGTCAAAATCATCTAATTTAACTTTTTCACGATTATTCTTATCAGCTTTTCTGTTCCAGCCATTTCTGGAATAGTAATTAGCAGGAGTTGCAAGTGCAACGATAACCCCAACAACTAAAGATACAATAAATCCTACTATTGCCATATGAGTCCATTGACCGATGTTAAATATTTTTGTCAGCTCTAGTATAGTTAAGACAATCATTGTCAGCATACCTGCAAGTGCTCCCCAGTATGCGCCTTTTGCGTTAAATCTAGGCCAGAAAGCTCCAAGTACAAGGAGTACAGCAGGAGGAGTAAGCCATGCGTTAGCAAATGCAAATAGATAGGTAGGTCCGCCTGGGAAGAATGTCATAAACCATGTAACTATTATAATCAAAGCCATTGAAACCTTACTTGCTTTTAGTGTTTTTTCAGGAGATGCTTGTTTGTTAATCATTCTCTTATAGATGTCACGAGTAGCTGTTGATGTAGCTCCCATAGCAGAAGTTGAAGCAGTTGACAATGCAGCAGCAGAAGCTCCAACTATAAAGAGTGAGCCCAAAATCGGAGTGATTGATTTTGCTATAACTCCGTATGCAGCTGTATGCGCTATTTTACCGCCTAAAAGAGTAAATGATTCAGGCATTATTGTACCAGCATAAATTCCAATTATTGATAGAGGAATCATGAATACAACTATTAAATATATCGAACCAAAAGTATAAGACTTTTGGGCAACATGTTCATTTCTGCAAGATGCCATTTTTATCCAGTAGTAATTATTTCCCCAAACAAGTGCAGTACCAAACAATATTAAGAAAGTTAATGCACTAGGATATTTGAGTGTTAACATAGGCATTTGAGCGCCCGCTAAACCAGTATTTACCCAGTTTCCACCTTTCCAAGCGTTAAAGAAATCAAATCCGCCATATTTATTTACTAAAATTCCAAGAAAAACAGGAACTGCGATAGTGCCTATTACAACTTGAATAAAATCAGTTATTGTTGTTGCCCACATTCCGCTCATAGTAGCAAATATCAATATAACCAAGAATGCGGCACCTGTGATTATAATTATTGGCCAACCTGTATATCCGGATACTATAGATGATAATGAAGTTACGTTATTTGCAAGTATACCACACATACCTATAACAGAAGTAATCGCAACAAGTCCTCTAACCTTGCCATTATATCTTGTTTCAAAGTATTCAGGAAGTGTTTGGGCTCCGCTTCTGCGTATAAATTTAGAGAAGATATTAGCATATACCATAAGTCCGGCTAAAGAATATATAACTCCCCAAATTATACCGCCCTGAACACCGTAAAGAATTGAAAATCCGGGTGCAAGAGTAATACTTGTTCCGGCAAAGCCTATAGCTACAACACCCAAAGTATTGATAGGGGTGCTTATTTGTCTGCCGGCAAGAATATAGTCATCAGTATCAGATACCCATTTCTTGGCAATGAATCCAGACCCTATTAATAGTCCGATAAAAATTACTGCATAAATTCCAAAAATAATATTAGTCATTTTAAATCCTCCTTATAGATTTAAGCTTAAATTAAATTTTTATTCTTCTACAAATGCAACGGCTCTAATCCAGCCTGCACTTGCATTTTTAATCTTGAATGGGAAGCAGAAAAATTTACTTCCTGTTATTGGCAAAGCTTCTAAGTTAGTCAATTTTTCAATATGACAATATGCTTCTTCAATTCCTGCTCTGTGAGCCTCCCAAATGATGTCCTTGTTTTTAGTTTCAGAAAACTCTTTTCCTATATATGGGAGAGGTCTGTCCCAGCTCCATCCATCAGTACCTACCACTCTAACGCCTTGCTTAATAAGCCATAAAGTTGCTTCCTTTGACATTCCACATCCGGAAACTAAGTATTCTTTAGTTCCCCATTTTTTACTTGCTCCAGTATTTACAAGAACAATATCCTTTGCTTGCAATTTATAATTTATTTTGTTAAAATACTCTACGAAATCTGCTACTTCAACCTTATATCCATCTGGCTTATCTCTGAAATCAACCACTACTGCGTGTCCGTAAAACCAATCTAGCGGCACTTCATCAATAGTCCATGCACGTTCTCCGCCATTCATTGTTGGATAATAATGATATGGAGCGTCAATATGAGTTCCTGAATGTGTCGATAATTTAATAAATTCAATTGCCCATCCATTTCCTTCTGGCAAGTCATCAACTGTTGCATCACCAAAATAAGCTGTCATTTCCTCTGCCGTATCCTTATGGTTTCTGTATTCAATATAAGGAATTTGCGGTGGTGGATCACTTGGAATTCCACTTTCTAAGCTTATACTTAAATCTACAATCTTCATTTTTTTATTTTCCTCCTAAAAGTAAATTTTATTACTATTCCCTAATATAGATAATAAAATAATTTTATATATTTTTTGTCATATTTTTATAAAATTATTATTATGATTTATTATCATAATCTTATTAAAGCAACAAATGTGCCAACTGATAAATTTAAGTAAAAATAAATTATTAACATATAGATTGAAAATCAAAAATTGTTAAAATTACAACAATAAATTAATATATAATTTTTAAAAAAATTAAATTAAAATAAAACAGCCTGTATACATATAAGTATTCAAGCTGTTTTTAGTGTAAATAAATATTTACATAAAATAGTTTTTGATTGTCGATTTTTCTAATAAAATAAGCTTTTTTCTGTCTATGTGTAAACTTTAGTTGACGTAAATAAAAATTTACATAATATCGTATTGTTCAAGCTTTTTATATAACATAGTTCTTGATATTCCAAGCTCTTTAGCACACTTGGTCTTATTGTTGTTATTTTTTTCTAAACTTTTTATAATTATTTCTTTTTCTGTATCGCTCTTTGCTAATTTTAAGGGTAGTATTTCTCTGTTGCTGACACTGTGCTTTAGCATTTTATTTTGAAAATATTCATCAAAATGGTTTGAATTTAAGTTGCCAGACAGGGCCATATTCATTGCACGTTCTATGACATTTTGCAATTCTCTGACATTTCCGGGCCAATCATAATCCATAAGCCTGTCGATTGCACTCGAGCTAATACCTTGTACGTTCAAGCCAAGTTGAAAATTCAACTTATCTATCATGTTTTCTATAAGCAAAGGTATATCTTCTTTTCTTTCTCTTAAAGATGGAATTTTTATATTTATTACATTTAATCTATAATATA